>PGXR01000283.1 GCA_002839245.1 Spirochaetae bacterium HGW-Spirochaetae-7
GCCTGGCCATTGGACCCGCCTCCGACGACATTGATGACGATGTCGAACTTGTTGTCGCTCGCGGTAACGATGAGGGGCTGGCGGACGGTACCGGCGACCTCGGCTATCGGGAAGTACTTGTCGAGCTCGAGGTTGTTGACGGTAATCTTACCGCTTCCTTCACGCAGATAGACACGCGCGACCGCGGTCTTGCGCCTTCCGGTTCCAATTCCGAGATTCCTTACCATCGTATACCTCTCTTAGACTTCGATAGCGACGGGCGCCTGCGCCGCGTGCGGATGGGTCGGGCCGGCGTAGACCTTGACGTTCAGGGCTAGCTTGCGCCCGAGCGGGCCCTTGGGGAGCATGCCGCGGATCGCTATCTCGAGCGGATCGGCCGGATGTCGCTCAATCAGGGCGGCGAACGTGTTCTTCTTGAGGCCGCCGACGAAGCCGGTGTGCCGGTAGTACAGCTTGTCATTGAACTTGTTGCCGGTGACCTCGATCTTGTCAGCGTTGACGATCACGACATAGTCGCCGATTTCCTGGTGCGGCGTATAGCACGGCTTGTGCTTGCCACGAACGAGGTAGGCTGCCTTTGCGGCAACGCGGCCGAGGCGTTCGCCCTGGGCGTCTATGACGAACCAGAAGCGCTCTACTTCAGCGGGCTTTACGAATACGGTCTTCATCACTCTATACCTTCACCTTCGTGGAGTTCATTTCCTTAAACGGCGAGCGGTATATTCACATACATCGCATATCGTGTCAAGGACCGCGGATGGTTCCGGACGTTCAGTCTTTCTTCTCCGCCTTTTCTGTGGCAGCCTCCTCGGCTTCTTCTTTTTTAGCCTCGATCCTGTCCTTTATGTCGGCGACGCCGATGAATACGGCGATGAGACCGATGAAGGCAGCGAGTACCGGTACGGAGCCCCTGAGGAAAGCGAGCACGTCCTGCCACCAACCCAGGGGGCCGGGAAGGCATGCGAACGCGGCAAAAGCCAAACAGACGATTCCGACTATCAAGGCTACCATTATTTCCTCCATGTAAGTCAAACGGCCAGGCAAGGCCTGGTGACGAGCGTCTCTAAGCATACCCGAATCGGCGGTTTCGTCAATATGGGCGGCACGAAGGGCGGCGCCCGAGGGCGTTGCCTCGATCACCGGCCACCCGTATACTTGCTTTCCCACGAACGAAAGGAATGCCATGATACCGGACGGAGCCCTCGTTCTCTTCAAATCGAAACCCGCGATCACGAGGCGCGACGGAGACCGCATAGAGCTGACCTTCGGCAACGGCGGGACGGCGCGGGTCCGCGACAAGGACGTCGAACTCGTCCACGAGGGCCCCCTGAAGTCGATTCCGGCGATTGCGTCCGGCGGCGAATTCGAGACGGCCTGGGAGATGACCGCCGGGTCGGAGATAGGCCTCGGCGAGCTCGCAGAACTGGCCTTTGGCACTTCAGGGCCCGGGGAGCGCCTTGCCTGCAGGCTGGCCGCCGCCGAAGGGCTGCTTTTCAGGATGGATGGCGAAAAGCTGTCCGCGCTTTCCGCGGAAGAACGCGAGGCGGAGTCGGAAAAACGAAAGCGCAAGGAAAGCGAGGCTTCGGAACGGGCAGCCTTCATCGAGCGGGCCAAGCGCAACGCCGTGGAACCCGGCGACGAGCGTTTCTGGGGCGAGGTCGAGGCGTTGGCTCTCGGCCGGACGCAGAAATCCAGGACGGCATCAGACATCGGGGCAGGCGACGGGCCTGAATCGGCCCAGGCCTGGCTGCTGTGCTCGGGGCTGTGGACGAACAGGACCAACCCGCATCCCGCCAGGTCCGGCCATCCGTCCAAGGCGCCGGAACTGGAACTCGGGCCGGACGACGACGAAGGCCGCGTCGACCTGACCGGCATGGAATCCTGGGCCATAGACAACGCGTGGAGCCACGATCCGGACGACGCCATATCCTGGGACGGCACTTCGGCGTGGGTCCACGTCGCCGATCCCGCGAGCGCCATCGTTCCGGGCTGCCCCGTCGACATCGAGGCGTCAAACCGCTCTGGCACGCTGTACCTTCCAGAGGGTTCGATACCGATGCTGCCTGATTCGGCCCTCGACCGCTTCGGGCTCGGTTTGGCCGAAACGTCGCGCGCTCTGTCGTTCAGGCTTTCGATGGACGCCGACGGACTGGCGGGCGACGTCGAGGTCGTTCCCAGCCTCGTGCGGGTGACGAGGACTTCATACGGGCAGGCCGAGAGCCTGCTCGCCTCCGGCCCGTTGGCCGAGCTCGCCCGCGTCGCGGCAATCCGCAAGGCATACCGGCAGAGACATCCCGGAAGTCAGGGTCTGGGTCGAAGGCGGCGAGCCGCGTATCGACCCGGTACCGCGATCCGCCTCGAGCGGCGTCGTGCGCGAGATGATGGTGCTCGCCGGCGAGTCCCTGGCCCGCTGGGCCTTCGACCGCGGCCTCCCGTTCCCGTACTACAGCCAGGAGGCTCCGCTCTCGCGCGAAGGCATGCCGGAGGGCCTGGCGGGAGAGTTCGCCAAGAGGCGCCTCATGAAAGCCGGCATGGCCGGCGTCCAGCCCCGTGCGCACCAGGGGCTGGGAGTGACGATGTACGCCCAGGCTACGAGCCCGCTCCGCCGCTACGGCGACCTGCTCGGGCACCAGCAGGCGCGGGCGACCCTCGCCGCGGCGGCCGGCCGGGCAGGCTACCCGCCGCTGCCCGCTGACGAGCTTTCGATGAGCCTCGCGAGGGCGGCAGCTGGCAACCAGGGGGTGCGCAAGGCCGAGCGGCAGAGCACCATGCACTGGACCATCGCCTGGCTCCAGGCCAGGCCGGGCTGGGAGGCGGACGCGGTCGTCGTGCAGGCGGGCTCGGGCGACACCCTGCTGTACGTGCCGGAAGCCGGCCTCGAGACCAAGCTCAGGTCTTCGGGCCTGGAGCTCAACAGCATCGTCAGGATCCGCTTCCAGAAGGCCGACATAGCCAGGCTCGAGGTCCAGTTCTCGCTGATATAGAAGGGTTCGCGATAGTTGACCCCGCGAGACAGGTCATCTATGCTGAGGCGGTGAACGCCAAAGATGGAGATTATCGCCTCTCGGCCATCCTCTGCACCGATATCGACGGGGATCCGCGCCGTCACCAAGCCCTCGTCGCCGGCATCGCCGCGAGGCACCGTGGCGCGATCATCAAGCCGACGGGCGACGCGATCCTCATCGACTTCCGCAACACCGTCGAGGCGATGCGTTGCGCGATGGAGATCCAGGCGGCCGCGGCCGGGCTCGGCACTGAAAGCGGCAGCCAGCCGATCCGCCTTCGCATGGGACTGCACCTGGGCGACATCCAGTTCTTCGAGGAAGACGCTGTAGGCGATGGGATCACCATCGCCGAGCGGCTCCAGGCCAGCGCGCGGCCAGGAAGCATCCGCTTCTCCGAGGACGTCTACAATCAGGTGCTCGGCAAGCTGGATTTCAACGCGGAGAAGCTCGGCAAGGTCGCTCTGCCGGACATCGGCAAGGAATTGCAGACATACGAGATAGCCGGATCCGGGCACGAGCCGTCCTCCGGAAAGCCGGCCCCCGGCGGGCCGGGCGTCGACAGGACGGTACTCGACGACATCAGGAAAGCCATACTCGCGGACACGAAAAACCTTGGCCGCCGCTTGACCGTCGGCGAAGCGATGGAACGATACGGCGAGTATGGAGTCGAGGCCCGTGAAGTGATAGCTGCCATGACCGAAAAAGGCCTCATCCAGAGGCGCGAAACGCCTGACTCCCGGCCCAGCCCGCCAACGCCTCCAGGCGGACCCTCCGGCGCTTCGAGCGACCTGGCCGCGGACATCGGCCGAGCCGTCGAGGGTATCGCGAGAGCCATCGAGCAGAGCGTCGGCGACTGGCAAAAGGCAGGCAAGTACCCCTCCCGCCAGGGGAGAGGCGACGGCGTATCGCACGGGGAGAGGCTCGGCCTTGGCGCGGAACGCATCGTGAGGAAGCTCGAGCATGCCGCCACCAAGGTAGACTTCGCCTTCGACGAAAAGCGGGCTTTGAAGGCCGAGTACAGCAGGCACGCGGCCGAGGTCGCCACCGGCAAATGGGACGCCGAGCTCAGGAATTCCGAGCACTTCAAGCCCGGCGCGGAAGAGCTCGAGACGGATTTCTCGCGGTACCGGGACAGGATCGAGACGAAGGCCCAGAAGGCGTCCGCCGGCTTCGTCGGCAACTTGCTCTCCTTCGTCGGCGTCAACGCATTTCTCTGGTACATCAACCTGGTTGTCGCTCCAGGCTTCATGTGGGCGCCGATAGTCAGCGCGGCCTGGGGCACCGGAGTCGTTTCGGGCTTCTTCGCCATGTTGCGCGGCAAGGGCAAGGCGTCCGAGGTGGACAGGATGCCGGAGCTTGAACCTGACGCCCTCGAGGTGTACAAGAAGATCAACCGCGTCAGGGACGGCATGGCCATGCACTTCGCCAGCACCCTGTCGGTGCCGCCACTCCTCTTCGTCATCAACATGCTGACGTCGTCTGGATTCCTGTGGGCCGCCATACCCTCGGGCATCATGGCGCTCAGTTTCCTCGGCCATCTCCTGTCCTACCCCGGAACGCTGCGCGGGCTGGAACGGAAACTGTGGCGGCTGGTCGGAGTCGATTCATGGAAGGAACTTTTCAGGCTCGGCAGGAACCGCAGGGCGGGAGCCTCGGCAGGACCGTATGCGTCGCTGTACGCGGAGGTAGCCCAGGCACGCGACGAGATGGTGCGGGACCTC
>PGXR01000012.1 GCA_002839245.1 Spirochaetae bacterium HGW-Spirochaetae-7
AAGGGCACCAAGGTCTGCGTCGACGGCCCCGAGTATGAAACGGCGGCCGGATGCGGCCCGAACCTCTACGTGTACGACCCGCACGGGATACTGGAACTCAACTTCTACTGCGACACCTACGGCATCGACACCATCAGCTTCGGGACGACCACGAGCTTCCTCATGGAATGCTGGGAGCACGGAGTACTGAACCTGGAGCGGACCGACGGCATAGACCTGGCCTGGGGCAACTGGCAGGGCGCGGCGCAAATACTGCACGACCTGGCCGACGGCAAGCGCTTCGGCGTCCTGGCCGGAAAGGGAGTCAGGTTCCTCGCCGACTACTTCGCCAGGGAGTACGGAGCCGACGCCGGGTTCATGAAGGACATAGCGCTCCACGGCAAGGGCCTCGAGCAGTCGGAATACGTAGGCAAGGAATCGCTCGCCCAGCAGGGCGGCTATTACATGACCAACAAGGGGCCGCAGCACGACGAGGCCTGGCTGATCTTCATGGACATGGTCAACAACAAGATCCCCTCCTTCGAGGACAAGGCAGAAGCGCTCCATTACTTCCCGATGTTCCGTACGTGGTTCGGCCTGCAGGGCCTGTGCAAGCTGCCGTGGAACGACATAGAGCCGGCCGACAACGCCAAGTGGCCGGAGTCGAACAAGGTACCCGAGCACGTGCACAACTACATCGCGCTGTACACCGCCGACCTGCGGCAAGGCCATGGCCTGCGGCAGGACGACTACCCGCCGTACCGCGCGATGGGGCCGGTACTCGAGGACGAGTACCTGGCACGCGCAGAGCGTTACGACAAGCAGATGAAGGAAAAGATAGGCATCGACCCGGCAGGCAAGAGCGTCGCGGAAAAAGTGCGCATCACGCGCGAATACCGCTTTTCACAATACGACCAGCTGATGGACGCCGTCTTCAGGCGCCGCGGCTGGACGGCCCAGGGCGTACCGACCCCGGAGCACCTGAAGGACCTGGGCATGGACCTGCCCGAGCTCCTGGCGGTCGTCAGGAAGCACTTGTAGATTTCAGATGAATTGCCCGCGCCGCCTGCAGGCGGCGCGGGCTTGTCCGGACTTCCGCCCCGCGGGTATCTTTGAAGCATGGACAGAAATACGTGAACCTGCTCGCCCATGCCCTCATCGCGTACGCTACCCTTGACGACACCGGCGGGCAGGAATGCACCGGCGCCTTGATGGCGGACTATTTCGCCGGGCAGGACCTCGGCGATTACCCGGCGGGAATTCAGGCAGGCATACGGCAGCACCGCGCTATAGACGCTTTCACCGATGCCCACCCCGCCCTCGTATCGTGCCGCCGCGCTATCGCCGGGGCAGGAGCGCCCCGCTTCACCGCCGGCATCCTGGCGGACATATTCTGGGATCACGTCCTGGCATCTGAATGGGCTAGCTGGGGCCTGGGGCTCTGCGGGCTCGAGCTGCAGCCGTTCTGCGAGATCGTCCATGCGCGGCTCGGGCAGACCGAGGGCTGGCACAGCCCGGGCTTCGTACAGGCGTACCCGTGGATTGTGGGCCTGTCTTGGCTCTCGTCGTACGCGCGGCTCGAAGGCATCAGCCTGTCGCTGTCGGGAATTTCACGAAGGATGAGCGGACGGCCCAGGCTCGAAGACAGCATAGGGATACTCGTCGCCCTCGACGAACCGATTCGACGGGACTTCGCGGCATTCTGGCCTGACCTCGTTGCCTTCGCGCGTAGCTGGTCGGCAGCCCAGGCGGATCGCTAGTCGGCGAAAAGCACGGCAGGATCGATGGAGAAACCCTGCAGCAGCTTCGAAGGCGCCGGCCCACGCGGCGTCAGGGGCTCATACAGATCGCCCCTGCCGAATTTTCCCTTGTCGTTCAGCGAGTACACATTGATCCACTTGCCCAGTGGATCGACGACCCAGTATTCGCGTACTCCGGCCCGCTCGTAGCGGCGGAATTTGTCGTTCTGGTCCCACTTCGACGTGGACGGGGACAGTATCTCCACAGCCAGTTCCGGTGCGCCGCGCGCGTATTTTGTCAGGACCTTCTTCCTGTCGCAGAAAACCATCAGGTCGGGCTGGACGACCGAGTCGACCTCGTCGTCGTCCTCGTCTCCGTCGGGGATCAGGACATCGAACGGCGCGATGAATACCTCGCATGGCTTGTCATCGAGGTAATCAGCGAAAACTCGCATAAGCTTCAATAAAACACGCTGGTGAGCCGCGCTCGGGGCGGCCATCGCCATCGCGACTCCATCGACAAGCTCCCAGCGCTCGTCGTCCGGCCAGGCCGCGTAGTCCCCGTAGGTAAACAGTCCGTCGTCCTTCAATGCTGGCTCTCCCATCACTCTGGCTCCTTTCAGTATAGCATCTCTCGATGCCATACGCGATGGCGAGCCGGGGCGACTGACACCTGTGATCGTCGCTACACTTTTCCCGGTTTTCAGTGTATCGTCATGGCAGAGCGGCGAGCGGCGTTCCGTCAGTGGAGGTTCTTTGCATGAAACGATCGTTCCTGGGAAACATCCCGGTCTTCATCAAGCTCTTGATACTCACCTCGGTATTCCTCGTCGCGTTCGCCGTCACGTATTTCACCGCGGACAAGGGACTGCGTTCGCTCGGCCAGGCGTTCGATACCGTGCAGGTAGTTCATATGCGGACATATCGCGCGGTCTCCGACCTGCGGTCACGCATGGCGACTTTCAACTCGCGCATCATCTCGCTCGCCAACGTCGCGCTTTCTGCCGGAACTACGAGCCAGATAAGTTCCAAGCTTTTCTGGCTCAAGGACACAGAAACCAAGCTAGCCCAGGCGATCAACGCCTTCGACTCGCTTTCCATCGACAAGACCATAGTCGCCGACCTTGGCGAATACATGGCAGGAGCCGGTCGCATCGCCTCCCTCGCCGCCTCGGACCCGGCCTCCGTGCAAGCCGTGATGGACAAGACGGCGACGCTCTACGAGACCGTCGAGAAGAACCTCGACTCGCTCGAGGCCGTCGTCCGTTCCAGGCAGGACGACGGCTACCTGGTGGCGACCGTCGAGGCGGCATCGATCAGAAAAACCCTGCTGCTCGTCAACGCCATCGCCGCTATAGCCAGCATCGCCGTGTCGGCCCTTATTTCACTTTCCATGACCAGCGCCCTCGCCGCTCTGGTGAAGAGCCTCAGGCGCCTCGCCCGGGGCGACTGCACCGAACGGCTCGGCGATATGGGGACCGACGAAATCGGCTCCATCGCCGCCGCCTCGAACGAGCTGAACGGATCGCTCAACACGCTCATCGGCGCCGTGCGCGAACGGGCGCTCAAGCTGAGCCTCCACGGCGAGAACCTCGCGGCCAACATGCACAGCACGTCGCGCGCCGTCGAAGGCATCGACGACGCAATTGCATCCTCGAAGGCCGGGCTCGCCGAGCAGTCGGAAGCCGTCGAGACGGTGGCGGCGGCCATAGAGGAACTGGCAAGGACCGTGGACTCGCTGTTCTCCATGATAGGCGACCAGGGTACGGTCATCACCCAGTCGTCTTCCCTCGTGGAAACGATGATAACGGCTATTCGCGGCGTCGCCGCCGGTGCCGACCAGGCGGACAAGGCGTCGGAATCGTTGCTTGCTTCCTCCCACGCCGGCTCGCGCCTGCTTGGAGACATGCGCTCGGCCGTCGAGGAGATCACCCGCTATTCCAACGGACTGACCGATGCGGCGGCGACCATCCACGACGTCGCCGAACGCACCAACCTGCTCGCCATGAACGCGGCCATAGAAGCAGCCCACGCGGGGAACGCCGGCAGGGGATTCGCCGTCGTAGCGGACGAGATACGCAAGCTCGCCGAGCGAAGTTCCTCCCAGGCCACCGAGATATCGGCCGACCTCGCCAAGGTGAGTTCGTCCATAGGCAAGGTCGAGTCCGTCGCCACCGCCGTATCGGGCGCCTTCGGCACGGTCATCGGGCAGGTCGGCGACGTAGGCCGGGTCGTCTCCGGGATACGGGCCGCCACCGCCGAGCAAAGCGCCGGAGGGGCGCGGGTACTCGACGGCCTCGCCCGCCTGACCGCGATAACCAAGCAGGTAAACGACGGCGCCGAGGAAATGACGACGGGCAACGCACAGATACTCCAGCAGGTGGTCACGCTCAAGTCCGTCGCGGAGGCCGCCGTCGCGGCGAATGACGAGATTGCGAGGGAAACCGCCGAGATACAGCGTGCCGTACTGGCATCCTCTGACCTCGCCGAGCTAAGCGAGAAGCTTACCCTCGAGGTCATCCAGGGAGTCAACGCCTTCACTATCGAGGCATGCTACGATACCGATGGTCCGATAGCGGCGGGTGAAGCTCTCGGCGGGCTGGACGATGTCGTAGAAGCGGAAGAAATCGGGCCTGCCTGAGGTCAGCCAGGCCATTTCCCCCGGCCGGGATTGTTTTTTCCGGATCCTGCGCTAGATTAATGCGCGTGCGCTCCGTATGGAGGCATTCAATACACTCGCCATTGTGGGGTGACCATGAAACGCGTATTCTTGATTGCGGCGGCGTTATGCGCCACGTTCGGTTCGGCCTGGGCTCAGGATTCCACGACGGGGACAGACGAGGATTTCGTCCTCCAGCAAGCCATGGACAAACATTCGGCCGCGACGGCAGGGGCTTCTCCGGGCACGGTCGTCACCATTGAAATCACACGGACGCCAGAAAGCCAACCCGATGCCCCTGACCGGGGCGACTATCCCTATTCGCCCATAGTACTCAGCTTCGTACCGGGAATAAGCTTCCCGTTCGGGCTCTTCGAAACGTCGGTGTCCGCCGCAGCCATCGGCGCCATCACCGGCTCGGTGGACGGGTTGCAAGGCGCAGGCGTGTTCAATATCGCCGACGGCGACATCCGCGGACTCCAGGGAGCGGGCGTCTTCAATATCGTAGCGGGAAGCGTTCGGGGAGCCCAGGGCAGCGGTGTTTTCAACATCGTCGGGAAAGATGTCCGAGGCGCCCAGGGAGCCGGCGTCTTCAACATCGCCGAGCGGGTGAACGGGCTCCAGGCAGCCGGCGTCTTCAACATCGCCGACACCATGCACGGCGTCCAGGCAGCCGGCGTCTTGAACATCGCGGACAAGGCCACCGGCACGATGATCGCCCTCGTCAATGTCGCCGAGGAGCTGGACGGAGTGGCCATAGGCCTTGTCAACATCATAGGCAACGGCATCAACGACGTCTCCCTCGACTACCAGTTCGACACCGGAATGGCCTATGCAACCTGGCGTTCGGGAACCCCGGTCCTGTACACCTCGTTCTCCGCCGGACAGCCTGCCGCCAAGGCCCTGTCAACTACCGAGGGACTGACGGTCGGAGCGGCACTCGGCCACCGTTTCCGCTTCCTGTTCCTGACCGCCGACATCGAGCTGGGCTCCGAGACTCCGGTCGATCCTGCATCGTTCGACAGGCTGGTCGCCGACTTCGAAAGCTGCGAAGCAGGCGACATGGGCGCGATAGATCCATGGGATCATTCGTTCGGAACCCTGCGCGCGTCGTTCGGCTTCGGCAGGCGAAGAGGGTTCGGACCGTACTTCGGCATCAAGGCTGACTTTGCCCCGACCGGGTCCGAGGCAGTACCTACGAGCCTGCGCAGCGCATTCGGCGGCTCCGTTCCTTACACGCTGCGCGTGTTCGACACGAACCTGGACATCTGGCCGAAGTGGTTCCTGGGCATCAAGTTCTGAGCCGTTTCCCGCGGAGTACCGCTATCGATTTCAGCGCGGTGACGCGTTATACTCTGTCTGTCGCCGAGGTCCGCAATGGCAATGTAGCCAAGGGAGGAAGCGACGCAAGGAGCATGTCAGTGAAAAAGCCAGCATTGTTTCTCATTACCTTTGCAGCCGCGGTCCAGGCATTCTCCCTGGCTACCGTTCCCTTCGGTACGATAGACTATGTAGAAGGCAGTTCGGTCGTCGTCCGCTCGGGGAAATCCCTCGGCGAGGCGAACATCGGGGACGAGGTGCTCCCTGACGACATGATCAAGACCGCGGCCGACGGGCTGGTAGTGATAGCGCTCGACAGTAGTACCGGCATGCGCGGCACGCTGACGATCAAGGCAAAGTCGGTCGCCTACATCAGGCTCAAGCCAGACGCCACCGGTCCCAAGAGCACGATAGACCTCATAGCCGGGCAAATCGGTTCCAAGCTGGCAAAAATCTCCGGCAACCCGAGCCTCCAGGTAGCCACCGACTCGGTGGTGATGGGCGTGCGAGGCACCGAGTTCGCCATCGCCACGTCGGTCAACGGCTCTGTCCTCGTCGTCTGTACCAACGGAGAAGTAGCGTGCTCGGATGGGATCGACTCGGTTCCGGTACCCGCGGGCAAGGCAATAGAGAAGAAGGGCGGAGAGCGGCTGCGCATGGCGACCGTAGCCATATCGTCGGCCGACCAGTTCGAGAAGCGCTGGATCACCGACGAGATAGAGGCCTTCAAGGCAAACGCGCCCAAGGCCCTGGCGGATTATGAAAAGCGCTATACGGATCTGTCAGCCAAGTTCGCGGCGGCGTTCGAACCCCTCCAGAAAAGCGACATCCTGTCCAAGTGGATCAGGGAAGACTCCGCAGGCCTCGTACCGTATACCAATGACCCGGCCACGCTCAAGGAAAAGAAGGCGATCATGCCGGACATAGTCGCGACGAGGAAGGTGCTCTTCATTTTCGAGCGCATCTACTACCGGATAACCCAGCTCGACCAGATAATCACCGGTACCGCCATGGAGCGTATCGAAATCCGCAAGGGATTCACCACGGCAGACTTCCTGCGCAAGGTGCGCGCCGACGCAGCCGGTCTCGAAAAGCGGGTCTTCCTGTTCCGCTACGCGGAAAAGCTATACGAACTCAGGAACGCCGGCGGAGTCGGGCTGCCGGGAATGGACTCCGGAGATGATTTCTTCAGTTCCTCGGAGGACTGGGACTTCTAGCGTAGACTGTCGGGATCCGTCACGAAACGACGCGAAGAGTCGAGCCACGGCGCGCCTTTTCCACCTCTATGCGCGATGGAATGCGGGAGCGCAGCTCCGCGACGTGAGACACGATGCCGATGACGCGCTCGCCGCGAACCCGGTCCAACGCCGCGATAGCGCGGTCCATCGTTTCATCGTCGAGCGAGCCAAAACCTTCGTCGATGAATATGGAATCGAGGGCCACCCCGCCCGCCCGCGAGACGATCACGTCCGACAGTCCCAGAGCCAGGGATATGGACGCGAGGAATTTTTCCCCGCCAGACAGGCTCGACGCGGGCCGGGCTACGCCAGTGAACGAATCGAGCACCTCCAGATCGAGCCCTACGCGACCGCGGCCGCCCGCCTTGCCTTCGGCGACCCGCATGTCGTAGCGTGCGTCGGACATTTCCCGCAGCCTGACCGAAGCCCGGTCCACCACCATCGCGAAATACGAGCCCAGCGCGTAGTTCTTGAACGACAGCCGCCGGCCTTCGGTATCGCCGTTGAGGAGCCTGGCCATCGCGACGAGGCGGTCCCCGCGTTCGCGGAGTGCCGCGCGCTCGGCCACCAAGCCGGCGAGCGCCTCAAGCCCGGCAGATGTGTCACGTTCGGCGCGGGCAGCGGCATCGAGCCGCTCCCTGGCCGCGACGTACGCGGCTTCCGCCAAGCCGAGCGCCGACTCTATCGCGGCCAGGTCGGGACGAGATACGCCGGCCACTGCGCGTTCGGCCGCTGCCAGCCTTGCCGCGGACGAAGACTCCGCATTGGCGCGTGCCATCACTTCGGCCTTGGAGGCGGCAAGCTCCGAGCCGCCCATGACCGAGGCGGCCCATGCCTCCTCGCTGTCGAAACCCGATTCCGCCAGGGCCATGGCCGCATCGGCCTCGGCCAGGACCAGCGCGTCAAGCGCGCGCTGGCGGCGGGCCGATGCCTCCGCTGCCCGGGCCACCGCGTTGCCGCGTTCCCGCTCCCATGCGGCAAGCTCCGATTCGAGGCGGGCCTGCTCGGCCGAGACCGATGCCCGCTTCATGCCGAGCGCGTCGACAAGAGGCCCCGGGTCGGAACCGCCGGCGCCGCTGGCGGCCTCGGCGGCGGCCGACTCGGCGGCCGAGACCATGGCGGCGGCCGCCGACAGCTCCGCCACGGCGGCATCGAACCCCCCGCGCAGCCGCCCTATAGCGGCTCGGGCGCGCGCGGCCTCCACGCTTCTGTCCGCCTCCAGCGCCAACGCCCTGTCGGCCGCCTCTAGCCTGCCGGAGGCCGCGCGCAGGTTAGCCAGCGATTCAGCGACCGAAAGGACCGGCAGGAGACTGGCAGCTTCGGCTTCCCTCTGGGACAGCGTTTTTTCCAGCTGCGCGGCACGGGTCCCGGCGGCGACCGCATCGTTCTCCATTGACCTGGCGGCGTTCCTGGCGCCTGACAGCGCGCGTTCGGTGTCCTCGAGCTTGCCGCCATCATGCTGCCCGGCTCGCATCGCTACGCCGGCTTCAGCCCCGGCCGGGGCCGGATGGTCGGGCGATCCGCAGACGGGGCACGGCTGGCCGTCGGCTAGCCTGGAAGCCAGGCGTTCGGCGGCGATGGCGTCCCGCCGCGACTCGACGGCGGCCTCGGCAGAGGCAAGAGCAACGGTCGCCTCGGCGAGCCGCGCCGCCGCGTCTCCACGGGAAGCGGTCTCGACGGCCAGGCGCGAGCGCAGGCCCTCGAGTTCAGCGGAAAAGCGTTCTGACTCCAGGGAAAGGCGTACGGCTTCCCGGCCCGCCTCCGCTCCGGCCGCGGCAGCGTCCCGTTCCGCCGACAGCGCCTTGGAGTCCGCCACGCCGGCTTCCAGAGCCTCGAGCGCGACGACCTCTTTCGCAAGCGAGAGCGAAGCCGCGTCACGAGCCGCCTGGGCCGTTCCCAGCCGCGTCCTCGCCGATTCGAGCCTGTCCGACGCCCCGAGCAACCTGGCCCACGCCATGGACCGCGCCGCGAGGAGTCCGGCTTCCCTGTCCATGGCCGCCAACCCGGTCGCCAGCTCGCCCAGCCTCTCCCGGGTGCTTGCGGCCCCGGGAGCCTTCGAGTCGGAATCCGCCATGGCTGCACTGGCCGCGGAGACCGAGAGCTCGGCAGCGGAACGCTCCTGCCTGGCGCGCCCGGCGGCCTCGAGCGCCGCGCTGGCTCCTACGGCCGCCTCGGCCCGCGACAGCCTGGCCGAAAGGGACGCGGCCTGACTCGCACCGGCCTCCAGCGCCTCGCGTTCGCCCCGGGCGGCTTCAAGCTCCGCCCAGGCCCTGGCGCCGATAGCCGCCGCCTGCCCGGAGGCTTTCGCGGCATCGAGGGCGCCCCCGGCTGCCTTTTCCGCAGCCCTTGCGGAATCGAGCTCCCGGCCCGCCGCCACGAGTGCCGCTTCCGGTTCCGCTCCCAGCGCTTCCTGTGAAACCCTGATCCTATCGTCCAGGTCGCGTGCCCTCGCCTCGGCTTCCTTTGCCTTTTCCCTGGCAAGGTCGCTTACGGCGGCGTGCAGGTCGACGGGAAAGAGTTTTTCCAGTATCGGTGTCCGCTCGCCGGTATTCATCTCGAGAAAACGCTGGAACTCGCCCTGCGGCAATAGCACGATCTTGATGAACTCCTTCGACGACAGGCCAATTATGCGCTCGAGCGCGGCGTCGACCTCGGTAGCCTTGCCTCCCGCGGGAATCCACGAGCTTGCCTCGCGTCGCCACAGAGCTACCTCCATCGGCCTGTCAGTCGTTCCCGCTCCCCGCTTTTTTGCGACCGTGCGAGCAGGCTTCCGTTGCACGCGCCAGCGTTGCCGGCCTGCCTCGAAATCCAGGTCGACGAAAACCTCGTCGCCGTCGGCGGCGAAATGCGAGACGATGTCCCTGCCGCTGACGGCAGAGCCGTACAGCGCGTAGGCGACCGCGTCGAAAATCGTCGTCTTGCCCGAACCGGTCTTGCCGCAGACGAGGAAGACGTCGCCGAGCTCTGTGAAATCCAGCTCTACTCGACCCACATACGGACCGACGTTCGACAGGACCAGGTTACGGAGCCTCACGGGAAGCCTCCTCGCACAGCTCGGCGAAAAGTGCCGCGTCAGCCTGTTCAGGATCGACCTCGCGGACCTCACGGTGGAAGGCCGCGAATTCGTCGGCTATGGACAACGCCTCGCTCCGGCCGGCTGCGCCGGAGACGCCCCGGACCTCGGTCCTTTCGAAGGCGGCCTGCCTGAGCGACAGGATGTTGGGGAAGCGCCGCCTGAGGGCCTCCATCGGGTTGAGCACGGCATCCGCGTCGTCGAGCACGGCTTCGACGTAGTCCCCTTCGTAAACCGACAGCGCGGGATCGGACAGCACCCGGTCGTAGCTGCCATGGAAGCGGACCATGCGCCGCAGTGGCGAAATCGGTCTGAACTCCGCCAGGCTCGAGCCGGGCGACAGCTCGACCGACAGGAATCCCCGCTCGCCGTCGGATTCGGAAAAACTGTACGCCAGTATGGATCCAGGGTAGCGGCCCCTGGAGCCGACAGCCTGCGGACGATGGAGGTGGCCAAGCGCGACGTAGTCGAACGCGTCGAAGGCCGTTCCGTCGACCAGCTCGGCGGTGCCGAGGAAGACGCGCTCGGATTCGCTGGCCAGGCCGCCCCTCGCGAAGGCGTGGCACACCAGCACGTCGGCGGCACGCGTTCCGGAATCCAGCTCGCGGGTTTGATCCCGGGTCCGTTCGCCGGACATCGCCTCCCCGATGCGCCTCATGGCCTCGGCGAACATGTCCGCCTGCGACCTCAAGATCGGTTCCGGCTCGTCGAACAGGCCTGCCTGGCCGGCAATTGACAGATCCGGAACAGGCGACTCGCGGTGAAAGGCGCCAGGCGTCAGGAACGGCAGCAGCCAGAACCGCGTTCGGTCGCCCCCGTTTTCGACGACGACGGGACTGTCGCAGGATTCGGGGTCCGAAGCGATGTGTACCCCCGCCTGGGCCAACACGGTGGCCATAAAGCCGAGCCTCGCAGCGGAGTCGTGGTTTCCCGGGATGACGACGATGGCGATGCCCGGATCGATCGCCTTGATGGCCGCGGCGAAGCTGCCGAACAGGGTCACCGCCTCGGCGGTCGGTACCGAGCGGTCGAAGACGTCGCCCGCGATGAGCACACAAGCAGGCGACTCGGCCCCCACGGCGCAGAGAACCGCGTCGAGGGCATGCCGTTGGTCTTCCAGCAGGTCCCGTTCATGGATGCTTTTCCCGAGATGGAGGTCGGCGAGGTGGAAGATCCGCATATGGAGCGATCGTAGACGGCTCATGACACGACGTCAAGCGCGGTATAGGATGGATACATGAACGGAACAGGCGAAAGCCGTGCCCTGGTCGTCGGGCGGTCCATATTCGGCCTCGGATCCATGTCGCCCGCCGGAAACGCGCTCGCGGTACGGCTATGGTCGGAAGATCCCGACGGACGGGCCCGCTGGCGGCGCTCCGTGGAAATACCGATGGCCGCGCTCGAACCGGATAGCGGGTCCGTTGACGGGCCTGTAGCCGGGCGAGCCATCGTCGCCTTCGACGGCGCCTTCGACGCCTACCGCTTCGGCCTCCACGACTACGACCCCTGGGAGTCGCTTTCGTCATCGCTCGACCGGGCTGCCGCTGGAGGCGCGCCCTTGTCGCTCGCTCTGTGGGCCGCGATGGAGGCCGACCTGTTCCATTTTGCCTTCGACCGCGGTTTCACCGACGCGCTCGACGGCCGGCGCGGCTCGGCTGACTGGACCCGTTTCGCGCGGCTCAACGACCTGTACCGCGCATTCGTCCGCGCCATCGCCCCGTTCGGCGTCGTCCCTCCGTCATGGAACTCCTGGCTGAGGGACGGCGGGAACGAAGGTCCTGCCGTCGGCGGTTTCCTCGCCGGGGCATTGACGAGGCGCGTCGAGTCGCTTGCCAGGACGCTCCGCCGTAGGGCCGCGGAAGGACAACGCACGCTCGACGTTCCCGGGTTGAAACTGGCGCCTCCCTAGCCGATACTCGAAGCAAGGTACCGCACGGAATGATAACAGCGCTCGGACGCTCGGCAAAGCTCAAGGCATCGTCGCTCCTCTATGGCATGGGCTTCTTCTACAACGTCCTCAAGGAAACAGCCCGTTTCTTCCGCCGGAGCCAGGTCGGGTACAAGGTCCTGATCATGCAGATCCTCTTTACCGGCTACGAGGCGCTGGCCATCAACGCGGTGATGGCCATAGCGATAGGCGCGGCCATCAACGTGATAGGATCGAGCCTGCTCCCGCAATTCGGCCAGAGCCAGCTGATGTACACCATCCTTATCATCGTCATCACCCGCGAGCTCGGTCCGCTCCTGACGGCATTCGTCATCACCGCCCGTTCGGGCACAGCCATCGCCACCGAGCTCGGGACCATGGTCGTCAACCACGAGATCGAAGCCTATCTTTCCGTCGGCCTCAACCCGATATCGTACCTCGTAGTGCCGCGTTTCATCGGCGTCGTCGTATCGATGCTCGTACTCACCGTGTACTTCAACATATTCGGGCTGCTCGGCTCGTTCATCGTGGTGCAGGTGATAAAGCCGACCCCCATCCTCGAGTACCTGACGTCGCTCCTGTCGGCGCTGAGCGTGGGCGACGTAGTCTCTGGCCTGGTCAAGGCGCTGGTTTTCGGGATCGTCGTCTCGGTCGTCTCAACATACCAGGGTTTCTCGGTGAACCGCGCCAGCACCGAGATACCGGTAGCCGGCATCCGCGCCGTCGGGCTGAGCTTCATACTCATAATCGTGGCCGACATCATCGTCACCCTGATGCAATATGCCTGAATCGACGATCGACGTTCCGGCGGTGGAACTGCGCGACGTTGTGGCATCCTCGGGCGGATACGAGATCCTGTCTGCCGCCAGCGTCGCCTTTCCCGCCGGGCTGTTCAGCGTGGTGATGGGAGCGGCGGGCTCGGGCAAGAGCACGCTCCTCAAGGTAGCGGCCGGCCTCGTCGTCGCCGACTCAGGCGCCACTTTCTACCAAGGCCGCGACATGGCGCACTTCTCCCACAAGGAAGAGCTGGCGTTCCGTGCCGCGTCAGGCTTCGTCTTCCAGGACGCGGCGCTCTGGGCCAACACCAGTATCCTGAACAACGTCGCAATGCCGTTGCGCGTCCACAAGCCGTGGATGGGCGAAAGCGATGTCGCGGAATCCGTCCGCTTGCTTCTCAAACAGCTGGGCTACGACGAGAGCATGGGGATGCGGCCGGCCGAGCTGTCCTCGGGCGAGCAGAAACTGGTCTCGATAGCGAGGGCAGTCATCCACGAGCCGGCCGTCGCCTTCATGGACGACCCGACCTCCAACCTGGACGAGGACGCGGCCGAAAAGGTCTTCGAACTGCTGGCGCGGCTCAAGTCGCGGCGCTGCACGGTCATCGTGGTAGCCAACAACTCGGAGCTGGCGTACCGCTTCGCCGACAGGCTCGGCGTCATCAAGGCCGGGAAAATGGCCGCGTTCGGCCCGTACGACGAGACGGTCGGCAGCGCCGAGGCGGCCCTCATGACATCGCTGGCCAGGCTTCGTGCCAGGGGCAGCAGGAAGAAAACCGCCCAGGACGAAGCGGGCTCTGAAATGTCGCAACGGGGAGACGTATGAAATTCAAGATCAAGTTCGCGGACCAGATAGTCGGGCTCTTCATCCTGGTGGCCGTCGTGTTCTTCGCCGTCATCGTGGTGCTCATCGGCGCCAACCAGCGCTGGTTCGCCAAGGATTACCGATTCGTGACGTCGTTCCAGTCGGCGACCGGCGTCGCCCCGGGCACCCCCATCCTGATGAAGGGCTTCACGATAGGCAAGATCGACGAACTGAAACTCAACGCGGACAACGCGGTCGACGCCAAGTTCCACATCTACGACACGTACTACGACAAAGCCAAGGAGTATTCGATACTGGAACTGACGATATCGCCCATCGGGCTCGGTTCGCAGCTGCTGTTCCATCCAGGCAAAGGCGAGGCGGCGCTTTCGGAAGGCGACTTCATACCGACCGCCGACTCCCTCGAGGGCAAGACTATCATCGAGCAGGAACTCGTCGAGATCCCGCCCAAGGACGACACGATCACGCGCCTCCTCGCCAACGTCAACCCGCTCCTCGAGAACGTCAACAAGACGGTCATTACCATCAACCGGACCTTGACCGAGGTCAACCGCGCCCTTGCGGGACAGAGCACCGGCCCCCTGGGCAACATCGTCAACGACGCGAGCGCCGCGGCCGCGGCCCTGCCGGGGACCATGGGGAACGTTGACGCCATCGTCGCCGACGTGCAGGTCAGGGTGGCCGGACTGCTCGACCAGGTCTCGTCGCTGCTCGTCGAATTCGAGGCCATAAGCGGCAACCTGGTGGCCACTACCGACTCGATCAGGGATCCCACGGGACTCGTGCCGAAGCTGCTCGACGCGGGCGGTTCCATCAAGACGTTCCTGAATGACGGCAACGCGCTGTACACCAAGGTGATGAGCATCATCGGCGAGGTGGAGAAGAGCGTGAAGAGCCTCCAGGGCATAGTGACGGGGCTCAACGGCGAGATGCCCAAGATTGCCGCTGTGCTCAACGAGACGCGCACGGCGATACAGCAGGCGCAGGACGTGCTCGAAGGCGTCAGGAACAACCCGCTGATAAGGGGCGGAGTCACCGAGAGGGTCGAGCAGCAGTCGCTGTACCGCGCCATGCGCGAAGGGAGCTTCGAATGACCGACCGCCGTCGATCCGCCACCGTCATGGTCATGTTCACCGCGCTGTCTGCCGCGCTGGCACTGACGGCCTGCTCGAGCGCGCCCAAGAAGGCAGCCGCGGTCGTCACCGTCAAGAACGACGCGGCCGACTTTTCGAAGCTGGCCGACGGCTTTCTCTCCGCGGGGCAGTACGCCTCGGCGCTGCAATACTACGGCGAGGCGCTCGACGCCAACCTGTCGGTCGACAACGTCGAGGGCGCCATCAAGTCGCGGGGCTCGCTCGGACGCGTGTACCTGGCGCTCGGCAACCGGCCCGACGCGGAGCGGGAGTTCGGCGACGCGCTGGAAGACGCGCGGGCGTTCGGCAAGCCTGGCCTGGTCGCCCTGTGCCTGTCCAACCTGGGCGAGCTGCGATGGGCCGCGGGAGAAGCCGATGCCGCCGAGGCCCTGTTCGTCGAAGCCGAGCCGCTGGCTTCGGGAGACGAAGCCATGGCAGCGGTCATCGCGCACAACAGGGGAGTCGCCGCGATGGGCCGAGGCGACTACGAAGCCGCCAGGGCGTTCGTGACGAAGGCGGCCGCCGCCAACGAGCGGGCCAGGCGGTGGACCGAGCTCGGGTCGAACCGCTACACGCTCGCCTCGATAGCCAACGCGCTCGGCGACATGCCGGCCGCCGTCGTATGGGCGGGAAAGGCACTCGACGCGGACAAGACCGCCGAAAACGGGCCGGGGATAGGCGCAGACCTCGAGGCGCTCGCCAGGCTGAGCCGCAAGTCCGGCAACGATGCGGCCTCTTTCGATTACTACCGGCGCGCATTCGGCGTCTGGCTGTCGCTCAACCGCGCCGACGAGGCAGAACGGTGCCTCGTGGCCTTGGGCGAGCTGGCAGGCGGGCTCGGCAAGGAATCATATGCCATGCGCTACGCAGAGCTCCTGGATCGCCTGCGCCACCGATAGCCTCGAAATACTGGCGTCGCGACGCTAGCCGCTTATCGTCGTACCGACGAAAGGCCTGCCTTCGAGCAACGCTTCCAGGTTGGGCAGGTCCTTGCCGGCCGCGCATATGACACGCAGGCCAAGCTCCTGGGCGCGGCGCGAGGCGACCGGGTCGAAGGGCACGTTCTTTCCCGGAGTCCATTCGTCGCCGACCATCGCCCTGAAATCCTTCCAGGAAATCGAGTCTACGGGTTTCGCGGCCGGGTCGACGCGCGGATCGGCGGTATGCACCCTGGCGATGTTCGACAGATTGACGACGACATCCGCCTGGAAGCGCTCGGCGAGCACCACCGCGTCGAAGTCAGTCGAGAATCCCGGCTTCCATCCCGAAGCGACGAGTACCCGGCCGCCGAAGACGGCGACGCTCTCGGGATCGGTGACGACGTCATGCGGGCAGAGGTCGAGGAAGAGGCTGCGGACCAGGGCCGCGTTGAGCCTCGTGGCCATGATGCCTATCCAGTCCTGTGCATCCGGGTCCGGGACGGCGACGGCATCGCGGTACGCCTTCTGCCACGAACGCGCGGGCGCCCCTCCACCGACGACGATGATGAGCCTGCGTGCCGGATCGGCTCCGAGCCAGCGCCTGGCGAGAGCGGCGAAATCCCGAATGAACGCCACGTCCGGAACGTCCGGCGCGACTATGGAACCGCCCAGGGATAGTACCTTCGTCATCGCTGTCCTCCATTCCCGGCCATTCTACGGGTCTCAATGGCTGCCTGTAAAGCGCTCGCCGATAACGCTCGCCGATAACGCCCGCTGAAAGCGCCCGCTGAAAGCGCCCGCTGAAAGCGCCCGCTGAAAGCGCTCTTGCCTTGGTCCGGCGGCGCGGGTTAATCTGTACGCCCAACAAGGAGCGACAGAATGCCCAATCCAGTAGCATCATTCAAGACGAGCCTCGGCTCGTTCGATATCGAGCTGTTTGCCGATTCGAGCCCCGCCACCGTAGACAACTTCGTCGAATACGCCAAGGCAGGATTCTACGACGGCACCATTTTCCACCGGGTAATCCCCGGCTTCATGGTCCAGGGGGGCGGCATGACGCCCGGTCTCAAGGAAAAGGAAACCAGGAAACCCATCAAGAACGAAGCCGACAATGGCGTCAAGAACGCCCGCGGCTCTATCGCCATGGCGAGAACCTCCGTTCCCGACAGCGCGACCTGCCAGTTCTTCATCAACCTGGTGGACAACAAGCCGCTTGACCACAAGTCCAAGGACGTTGCCGGCTGGGGCTATTGCGCTTTCGGCAAGGTTACTCAGGGCATGGAAGTCGTGGACTTGATAGCCAAGGTCGATACGGGCAACCGCGCCCCGCACCAGAACGTCCCCAAAACCGACGTGATAATCGAGAGCGTGATTATCGCCTGATGAAGCGCGGCGGTCCGGCGGTCCGGACCGCTACTTTCCCTTGCGCTTCTTTTCCACCACCGTGTAGCCGGCAATCTCCAGCATGCGCCTGAACGAGGATTCGTCCTTCTTGAGCTCGCGCGAGCCCCGGGTGATCTTGCACAGCGACAGGCCAAGCTCGGCAGCTATGGTCCGCTGAGGAACGCCTTCGGCTATCCGCTTGACCAGCGCCCAGCGCTTGGCTATCTCGTCGGCCTCAGCCTTGGTAAAAAGGCTGTACAGGAAGCCGGCTATCAATTCCGGATCCCGCGCCAGAGCGAGAGTCCTGGACATTTCATCAATATTGCTGGCAACAAGACCGGTATCGTCATTCATGCGTACTACATTCTCCATGTAGCAACAGTATACTGACGATTAATCATCCTGTCATTCAATAAAATGTCTGTTTCAATAGAAACGTTTCACTGATCAAAACACAATGTCATCTTGACTAGTTTCTGGCAGCAGTATATTGTCCAGGTTCCAAGTTACTACTGATAGAAACGATATCAAGGAGCCAGACATGCAGTTCAGATCCTTCATCGCGACGGCCACCGTAGCCGCCATGGCGCTTGCGGCCTTCTCCGTCTCCGCAGTAAAGGACACGCCGGTAGGCATCGCCAAGTTCGTTTCGCACCCTGCCCTCGACGACCTGGAACGCGGCGTCGTCGACGAGCTGACCGCGACGGTGCCAGGCATCCGCTTCGACCTGCAGAACGCCAACGCCGACATGGCCACCGCGGCCCAGATCGCCCGCAAGTTCAAGTCCGACAAGGTACAGGTCGCAGTCGGCATCGCCACCCCGACAGCCCAGGCTCTTGCCAGCGCCATTCGGGACATCCCCGTGGTGTTCTGCGCGGTAACCGACCCGGTAGCCGCCGGGCTGGTATCGTCGTACCAGGGCGGAGGCAAGAACGTGACCGGCACATCGGACATGACGCCGGTCGCCTCCCAGCTAGACCTCCTCGTCGCGCTCAAGCCAATCAAGAGGCTCGGCCACGTGTACAACGCCGGCGAGGCGAATTCTGTCAAGCTCGCCGAACTCGTGCGGGATTACTGCAGCGCCAAGGGCATAGCCCTGGTCGAGTCGACCGTCGCCAATTCCTCGGAGGTCCGCTCCGCCGTGCTCGCCATAGCCGACAGGATAGACGGGCTCTACCTGGGCAACGACAACACGGTATTCTCGGCGGTCAACGCCGTCGCCGATGTCTGCCTCCAGAAGCGCCTGCCCCTGGTGACCGCCGATCCGACGAGCGCCGAGACGCTTCCCGTGCTCGCTGCGCTGGGCTTCGACTACTATCAGATGGGACGCGCCACCGGCCGCATCGTCGCGAGGATACTCGCCGGTGAAAAGCCCGGCTCGATACCGACCTACTTCCCGACAGCTCCGGCCGAGAAGAGCTTCGTGCTCAACCTCGACGTGGCCGCGAGGCTCGGCATATCGCCGGGCGCCGACATGGTCGCCCAGGCAACCACCATTATCCGCAACGGCAAGGTCGAGCGGAGAGCGAAGTGATAGAGGCGGTACTCGTCGAGGGGCTCGTCTACGGCATATTGGCGCTCGGCGTCTTCCTGTCGTTCCGCATCCTTGACTTTCCCGACCTGACCGCCGAGGGGGCCTTTCCGCTCGGCGCAGCCGCAGCCGCCGCGATGATAGCCGGCGGCGCCAACCCCGTCGTCGCGATGCTCGCCGCTTTCGCCGCGGGCGGCCTGGCCGGGGCCGCGACCGGGTCGATCTACGCCGCGCTCAAGGTGCCGTCGCTGCTCGCCGGCATCGTCGTGATGACAGGCCTGTGGTCGGTCAACCTGCGCGTGATGGGCGGCAAGGCGAACATGCCGCTTATCTCCGACAACCCGGTGATGGACGCCGCCTACGGACTGCTGCCCAACGCAGGGGACTGGTCGGCGGCGCTTTTCTTCGCTCTCGTGGCGGCGACCGTGCTTGCCCTCCTCGCGCTGTTCTTCTCGACCGAGGCAGGCATCGCCTTGGGAGCGCTTGGCGACAACGAGGCGGTCGTCGTCGCGGCCGGCTCCAATCCCAAGGTCCTGCGCACTTCTGGCGTCGCCCTGTCAGGAGCGCTCTGCGGGCTGTCAGGCGGACTGGCCGCCTCCTACCAGGGCTTCGCCGACGTCAATTTCGGATCCGGCGTCGTGGCCGCCGGCCTGGCCTCCGTGATGGTAGGCGAATTCCTGTTCCGGTCGAACCGCATCGGCGTCCAGCTCGTTCGCGTGATGATAGGATCGATAGCCTTCAGGGCCATCATGTTCGCCGGCCGCAAGTACGGCTACATCATCGGCATGGGCCCCAACGACCTGCGCCTGGTCACGGCGCTGCTGGTCGTCGGCGCCGTGGCGGCCGGGCGCTTCAAGGCGAACGAGACTGCCAGGCGCGGTCTCGCGGCGGCAAGGGACCGAAGGCCAACCCGGGAGGCCCGGCCGTGATCCACATCGAGAACCTCACCGTGATATTCAACGCCGGCACCCCCGACGAGCGCGCCGCGCTGGATGGACTCGCGCTGTCGGTACCCAAGGGCCAGTGGATTTCGGTCATCGGCTCCAACGGCGCCGGCAAGACGACGCTCCTCAACGCCATCGCGGGGTCTGTCCCCATCGCCGGAGGCAGCGTCGTCCTGGACGGCATCGACCGCTCGGGAGAACCGGAATACCGACGCGCCAGGATAATCGGCCGCGTGCGGCAGGATCCCACCGCAGGCACCGCGCCAGACATGACCGTGATGGACAACCTGGCGCTCGCCAGCCGCAAGGGCCCTCGGAGGTTGCTGCCCGCAAAACCCGCATCGCTCAAGCGCCGCCTCCTCGAGCGCCTCGCCGAGCTCGGCATGGGCCTCGAGGACAGGTCGGGCGAAAACGTGTCCCGGCTGTCGGGCGGGCAGCGGCAGGCCCTGGCCCTGCTGATGGCAGCGATGACCGGGCCGGCGGTGCTCCTGCTTGACGAGCACACCGCGGCGCTCGACCCGCGCAACGCCGACATCGTCATGTCCCTGACGCGGCGCTTCGTGCGCGACTTCGGGCTGACCGCCCTGATGGTCACCCACGACATGCGCCGCGCCCTTGCCGACGGCGACCGGCTCGTGATGATGCACGAAGGCGGCATCGTGGCCGACCTGTCCGGAGAGGGAAAAGCCGCCGCGAGCGTCGAGGATCTCGTCAGGCTGTTCCGGGAGGTCCGCGGCGAGGAGTACGCCGAAGACAGGGATCTCCTGGCATGAGTACCGCCGCCAGGCCGCGATCGGAGATCGCATCGCGCCCTTGTTGATTTTTCCCCAAATCCATTGACTAAGCAGAGTTAAACACTAGACTTTGATACCTGATGTATGCATAAGGCAATATCAGGATTCATCAGGCAATTCCCGGGCGTTGATTTTTCCGGGAACGGTTATTTAAAGCGACTAATTTATCAATAGACAAGCCAATTTAACAGTAACGGGCTTTTAAATTGGCTCAATTAATCAATAAATTTTCTTCCCATGAACCACAAAGACATGGTTCCTTGAATTTCGGGGACCATGATCGCTGCTTTCAGAAAAGGATGCGATGATGGGCAAGAAACTGTCGATCAAATTCAAGCTGGCGCTGCTGCTGACCGTTTTGATGGCTGGAGTGATCTGCGCCATTACCGTCACCGTGTACTCGAATTATTCCAGTCGTCTCAATATACAGCTCGAGGAAGCGAGCGCCGCCAAAATGGATGCGGCGGCGGCGAGGATAGATTCGTGGTACGCAATCCTGGCACAGAACATCAAGGCCCTGAGAAATGAAACGGCGGGCCGGATCAGGGACCTTGAAGGCTTGAGGCAATCGTTCGCCGCCGGAGTCAAGGACAACCCCGAACTGTCTTCGATCTACTATACGGCGGTCAAGAAAATTTCCGAGGGCGGAGAAGTCATCGAGGCGAGCGGGTGGTCGCCACCGGCGGATTTCGATCAATACGGTCAAGGATGGTTCGTTGAATCGTTGAAATCCACAGACATCGTGCTGACGTCGCCGTACCTCGATGTGATCACCGGGAAGCTGGTCGTGACGATTTCCTCCCGGGCCGACGACCCGCAAGGAAAGCCGCTGGGAGTGGTCGGCCTCGATGTCCTGTTGACCACGGTAGAAGAAATCGTCAAGTCGCTTAAAATGACCAAGAATGGCGTTTCCTACCTTCTCGACGGCATGGGACTGTACATAACCGCGGACGACATCAACGACGTCCTGAAAACAAGTTACTTTGAATCGAAAGGATACTCTGGACTGCTTCCGGCCCTAGCAAAGAAAGACTTCGTCTTCACGACGGATACCGGTACGAAGACCTATATTGCCGTCCAGAAGATGGCGGCGACGGGATGGATACTCGTATCGCAGGGGCCGCTGTCCGATATCTACGGCCCGCTGTATGCATTCCTGGCGATGCTCGTAGTTGTAGGCGCGATAGCCCTTCTTGGGGGGGGGATTCTGGTATTCCTGGTCGCCGCATCTTTCGCCAAACCGATCCTCTCGATGAACGACACCGCCTTGAGACTGGCGGCGGGCGACCTGGGAGTCACCGTTCCGGCGGCCATACTGTCGCGCGGCGACGAGATCGGCACCCTGGCCGTATCGTTGAAATCGACGATAGTGCAATTTGCCTCGGTGGTTTCCGAAGTCCAGGCCGTCTCGTCGCAAGTCGCCAACGGAGCCGACGAGCTGTCTTCCGCGGCGCAACAGATGTCGACCGGCATAGCGGGTATTGCCAGTTCAAGCCAGCAACTGTCGCAGGGTGCCACCGAGCAGGCGGCGAGCGCCGAGGAGGTCTCGGCAAGCGTGGAGCAGATGAGCGCCAACATCAGGCAGAACGCCGACAATTCGACGCAGACGGAACGCATAGCGGCCAAGGCCGCCGGCGACGCCAGGATCGGCGCGGCTGCGGTCGCGGAAACCGTGACCGCCATGCGGCAGATTGCCGAGAAGATCGGCATCATCGAGGAGATTGCGCGCCAGACCAACATGCTGTCGCTCAACGCCAGCATCGAGGCGGCGCGCGCCGGCGAGCACGGCAAGGGCTTCGCCGTGGTCGCCAGCGAGGTAGGAAAGCTGGCCGAGCGGAGCAAGATCGCCGCGGGCGAGATTTCAAGCCTGTCCAAGAGCAGCGTCGACGTCGCTGAAAAGGCGGGAGCATTGCTTCAGGGCATGGTACCCGACATCCAGAAAACCGCCGACCTGGTTCAGGAGATAAGCGTCTCCAGCCGCGAGCAGGACTCCGGAGCCCAGCAGATCAACAAGGCCATCGCCCAGCTGGACACCGTCATACAGCAGAATGCTTCTATCTCCGAGGAGTTCAGCGCGACGAGCGAACAGATAGCCGGACAGGCGGCGATGGTCGCCGGCACGACAGAGGAACTCGCCGTACAGGCGGGGCCAGGCGCCCACCACCTGCCCCTGACAGCGCGCGAAACGGGCGCCAGGGTGAAAACGTCGAGGGATGACGATTTCATCGAGTTCTGAGACGTTTCCAGGAAGAACTTGATACGGAAAGACGAAAGAGAGACGCAATGAGACCGGGAACCGCATTCACGCTCATCATCGCCGAATTCCAGGCGGCCAGCGACTCGGTGGCGACGGAATCCTCCGCGCTGTCGGATTCCGCGAGGCAGGAATGCCGGTCGAGCGCGACATGATCGCCGGGAGCGAGAATACAAGTCCGTGCGGGAACAGCTCCGAAGTAGCGGAGAAGCGCGGGACGCTCTGGAGAACGATGAAGTCCAATTGCTCACGCAGCGAATATTCAACGATCGTCGGAGGAAGAACATGAAGACAGGATTACGGTTGACTCTCGGTTTCGCCATCGTCGTTGCCTTCCTGGTTGTCGTGGCGATTTTCAGCGGAGTACTCATCACGAGGACGGCCGCCGATGTCTCGATGGTGGTCAAGGAATTCCTTCCCGCGATCGACTTCCTGGAACAGGCCGACCGGGATTACTACCAGATCATAGAGGCCGAGAGGACGCAGCTGCTCCTCGGTTCAGAAGCCAGCGGCGAGAAGCGCTGGACTGACGCCTGGCAGGAGAACCTGGACCAGGGCATCAAGCGCATGGCCGGATACGCGGACTTCGCGGCAACCGACAAGGAAAAAAGCCTGTACAAGGAATACCTCGCGAAGCATGAAGCATGGCTGGTTCTTGCCAGGCGGGTGATGGCAGGCGCTGGGTCCGCTTCGCCGGCGGAGAGGGCCGCGGCCAGGGCGCTGTCGCTCGGCGATGCCGGCAAGGCCTTCGATGCGATGCGCGAGATGATCAACCAGCTTGAAGAAGCCGTGATGATCAACGCGGACGAGCTCCGCGCCTCGACCGATTCCGCTTTCCGTTTCGCTATCGTCAACCTCACCATCCTTTCTGCCCTGGCGCTCGCACTGACGGTCGCAATATCCATCGTGCTGACGAGGGGAATCGTGAAGCCGATGCGCGCATGCGTCCGAATCGCGGACACACTCGCATCAGGCAACCTTTCCCACGAAGTGGACGCCCGCTTCACCAAGGCCAGGGACGAGACCGGCGACGTGGTGCGCGCCATGGTCAAGACGATCGCCAAGCTCAACGAAGTGGTGGGCGACGTCAAGCGGACCAGCCAGCTCGTCGCGTCCGGTTCAAGCGAGCTTTTCGACTCGGCAAGGCAGATGTCGGCCGGTGTCCAGGGCATCGCGGCCTCGAGCCAGCAACTGTCTCAGGGCTCTACGGAGCAGGCGGCCAACGCGGAGGAAGTGTCGGCGAGCGTCGAGCAGATGAGCGCCAACATCAGGCAGAACGCCGACAACGCGACGCAGACGGAACGGATAGCCACCAAGGCCGCCGGCGACGCAAGGACGGGCGCGGCCGCCGTGGCCGAGACCGTCGCGGCCATGCGCCAGATAGCGGAGAAGATCGGCATCATAGAGGAAATTGCGCGCCAGACCAACATGCTCTCCCTCAACGCCAGCATCGAGGCGGCTCGGGCGGGAGAGCACGGCAAGGGATTCGCGGTGGTAGCCAGCGAGGTCGGCAAGCTGGCCGAACGGAGCAAGATCGCCGCCGGCGAGATATCGTCGCTGTCCAAGAGCAGCGTCGCCGTCGCGGAGAAGGCGGGTGCCATGCTCCAGGGCATGGTGCCCGATATCCAGAAGACCGCCGACCTGGTACAGGAGATAAGCGTCTCGAGCCGCGAACAAGACTCGGGCGCCCAGCAGATCAACAAGGCGATAGCCCAGCTGGACACGGTCATACAGCAGAACGCGTCGATTTCCGAAGAGTTCAGCGCGACCAGCGAGGAGATCGCCAGCCAGGCCGGCATGGTCGCCGGCACCTCCGAGGAACTGGCCAGGCAGGCCGACAGGCTGAGGACGGCAGTCGAATTCTTCAAGCTGGCGGGCGATGGCGACAGCGGCCAGCAGGTACCTCCTCAGTCGCGAACAACCCATCGTCCGCAACCCGTCGCAAGCCAGGCGGGCAGCGGGAACCAGGTGCGCGCCAACGGCGTACAGGTCAAGAAGCCATCCACCGCGATCACGCTCAAGCTCCCGGATTCGAAAGCCGGCAAGCCGAGCGATGACGATTTCATCGAATACTGATACGGAGGGCTACATGCGCCAATACTTGACGTTCGAACTCGAGGGGCGACGATACGGCGTGCGTGTCGACCACGTCAACTCGGTCCTGGATCCTCAGGCGATCACGCCGCTTCCCCGGGGATCGACGCTCGTCACGGGACTCACCAACGT
>PGXR01000013.1 GCA_002839245.1 Spirochaetae bacterium HGW-Spirochaetae-7
CCTGCCGAGCAGCGTCGTCACGTAGCCGTCGCGCCTGGCCGCCTCGACGGTGTCCCTGATGAAGGCGGCTATCCCTGCATAGCGCGCGAAATAAGCGTCGATGAATTTCTGTGCGTCGGCCCGCGGGATTCCCAGTTCCTGAGCCAGGCGGAATGCGCCCATGCCGTAGATGACGCCGAAGTTGATAGTCTTGGCCGCCCTGCGTTCCGCCTGCGTGACGTCGGCCTCGTCCTTGCCCATGATAAGCGCGGCGGTGCGCCGGTGCACGTCGGAACCGTCCAGGAAAGCCTTCGCCAGTTCTGGATCGCCGGACAGGTGGGCGAAGACGACGAGCTCTATCTGCGAATAGTCCGCGGATACGAGTACCTTGCCGGGGGCGGCGACGAAGGCCTTGCGGATGCGGCGACCTTCCTCCTCGCGCACCGGTATGTTCTGGAGGTTGGGATCGCGGCTTGAAAGGCGGCCGGTGGCGGTGCCTGTCTGCATGTAATGCGTCCTTATGCGCGGATCGACGGCGGCCAGCTCCAGGAGCGCGTCGACATAGGTGCTCTTCAGTTTCTGCAACGTCCGGTGCCTGAGGATGCGCTCCGGTACCGGATCCTCCCTGGCGAGCTCCTCGAGGACGGAGATGTCGGTCGAAAAACCGGTCTTCGTCTTCTTGCCGGTCGAAAGCTTCCGTTCGACGAAAAGTATCTCCTGCAGTTGCTTTGGAGAGTTCATGTTGAACTCGTGCCCGACCAGGGCCCAGGTCTCCGCCTGCACCCTGGCGAGCTCCTCGTCGAGCTCCTTGCCGTATGCGGACAGGGCCGCGTCGTCGACCAGGATGCCTTGGCGCTCCATCCTGGCGAGAAGCGACAGGACTGGCATCTCGACGCCGGCGAACAGCTCCGACAGCCCCTTCTCCTCAAGTTCCGCCTGGAGCAGGACCTTGAGCCTGAGCGCCATGTAGGCGTCCTCGGCGCCGTACGGGGCTGCCTTGGCAACAGGGACCTTCGAGAACGGCGTGCCCTTGGGCGCAACTTCCGCGTACGGCGTGCCGGCGAAGCCAAGGTACGAGGCTCCGAGGCTCTCCAGCTTCAGCGAATCCCGCTCCGGGTCGACGAGCCAGGCGGCTATCATCGTATCCCACGGCGCGCACAGAATCGGGGCGCCCCAGTTTTCCATGATGTGCATGTCGAATTTGAGATTCTGCCCGACGACCACGATGTCGGCACGGGCTAAAAGCGGAGCGATTATGCGCCTTGCCGCATCAGCTGGCATGCATGCCGCGTCCGGGGAGGACAGCGGCACGAAGCAGGCCGAACCGGTGCTCACCGCGATGGAGAATCCTACAGGTAGCGTGCGCATCTCGTCGAGCGAATCGGTCTCGCAGTCGAAGGCGAAGGTTCCGGCGCGCGTCGCCTCGTCGACCCATCGGCGGAGGGCTGCCTCGTCGAGCACGAGCTCGTGCGTTCCGGCTACGGAGAACGACTCGGGCACTTGCGGCCGTGGCTTCTCGGCTGCCTGCGAAGGAGAGCGCGACGCAGCCGGCGGCTCCGCCGGTGCTGCACCAGGGGCCGCCGCAGAATGCGAAGATTCCAGCGCGAATAGATCGCCTGGCTCCGGCTCGCGAGCGCCCGGACCGTTAGCGGCGCCGATCCCGTCGGCGGCGACGTTCCCGTCGGCGACCTTGCGGGTCGCCAGGCTTCTCATGCCCTCCCTCATGAAGACGACGCTGGCAGCGTCCCGGTCGAAGCGGGGCACGACCAGTTCGTCCAGCGAGGCTACCGACAGGGGCGCGTCGTAGGCGAGCGTTATGAGCTCGCGCGACAGCATGGCGCTGTCCCTGCCGGCCTCGAGTTTCTTGTGGAGGCTGTCGGGTTTGACCTCGGCCAGATGTTCCCATATCGAGTCGAACGACCCGAACTCGGCCAGGAGCTTGAGCGCCGTCTTGTCGCCGACGCCGGGTACGCCGGGGACGTTGTCCGAGGCGTCGCCGGTCAAAGACAGGTAGTCGAGTATGCGATCGGGCGGAACGCCCCATTCCGCTTCTACCTCGCCCGGGCCGATGAGGACGAAGCCCTGGTCGCGATCCGGCCGGAGCGCCCGTACCGTGCCCCCTACGAGCTGAAGCAGGTCCTTGTCGCTGGAGATGATGTAGCATTGCCTGCCCTCGGCGCGGCAGCGGGCCGCCATCGTCGCTATGAGGTCGTCAGCCTCGTAGCGGTCGGCGCGGAGAATCGGAACGCCCAGGAGCCCGAGGATTTCCTCGACCATCGGTATCTGGGCGAACAAGTCCTCGGGAGTCTTGGCCCTGGTCGCCTTGTAGGCGTCGAACATCTCATGGCGGAAAGTCGGCACGCGCGAATCGAACACCGCCGCGAAAGCCGTCGGCTTGTAGCGGTCCCATAGCTGGAACAGGCTGCGGTAGAAACCGAAGACGGCCGAGACGTTGTCCCCGCGGGGATTGCGGAGCGGCTTCGAGATGAAGGCGAAATACGACCTGTATATGACGCCGTAGGCGTCGAGGAGGAAGAGGGGTTCCATGAACCACAGGATACGCCTTGTCGCCCGGTTCCGGCAAGCCGGACCGGGGGTCAGCCCTTGATGTCGAGGGCAGTGGGCTCCGGCGCCGAAGCGTAAACGCTCTTGCGCTTGGCGTACGGGTTGTTGACGCTCATGATCTCGTGGCGGAGCATCTCCATCCTCTGCTTGAGGAGGGCGCGGTTCTCCGTATTGCGGACGATCACTTCGTCCTTGAGCTCCGAGAGCGTAGACCGCAGCTCGGCGACGCCCTCGGGCTCCTGGCCCTTGTAGGCGGACCGGTACATGTCCTCGAGGGGGTCGATGACTTTCTGTACGGCGAAAATGTCTGAAACGATGCCCTGCTCGAGCTCGACGTGCGCGACGAGGGCGTCGACGTCGCCCTTTTCTATGTCGGAACGCTGGCTCTCGAGGAGAGTCATGTAGTCCCTGAATTTGTCGCGTTGCCTGACCAGGAGCTCGCGGAAGCGCTTGAGCACCGCGACTCGTTTGTCGAGATCTTCCCTGGAAAGCCGGGCGTCGGGGGGCATCGCAAGGACCCTAGCCGGCGATGTTGACGCCGGAGCGGCGCTCGTCACCAGAACCCTGGGCCTTGGTCGCGGCCACGACCCACGCGCCCGACAGTTCGGAAAGCATGGCGCGGACGGTCTTTACCCTCGAAATATCCTTGACGATATTGGCTTCGGAGAGCTCTCTGTTGAAGTAGACGTAGAGCGAGAAAAGGTCGCGGGCTATGTCGCCGCCAGCGTCGAAGTCGAGGCTCGCCATCAGTTCGGTGATGATGTCCTGGACCTTGCATATGGCCTTGTTGACTTTCTCGATGTTGGCAGGTTTCTTCTTGAGGTCGGTGTCGAGGTAATCAATGGCGCGGTCGCACTGCTTGACCGCTTCCTCGTAAAGCATGACGACGAGCTGGCCTGGGCCAGCCGTACGTACTCGAGTTTCCCTGTAGGCTGCTAGCGGATTCTGGGTCATCTCGATTTCCCCTCCTCTGTTCTTCTTCTTTATCTATCGGAACGGGAATCCCGAGCTTTAGAGCTTATTTCAAAAGTTCGTTGCTTTTGAAATAGGCTCGGCGGTTTCTCTCATTTCTTGCAAATAGCAAGAAATGATGCGAAATCCGCGAATTGCTGATGAATATTTATCAAAATGCGTCTGCATTTCGATAAATCTTCTTGTTTGTTTCATTCGTCGCCGAGCGTTCCGGTCTGGTGCCAGGTTTCGATGATCCTGAACGCGTCATTCATCCTGGTGGCAGTTTCCGTGGCCTTCCTCTGGGCATCGGGCGTCGAGCCGTGCATGTCGGGGTGATTCTCCTTGAGCAGGCGCTTGTACGCCGCCTTCGTCTCGAGGAACGAGGCGCCGTATTCAAGCCCCAGGATCCTGTAGGCGGCGGCAAGTTTGGGCGGCGGACCTGCGGGACGGGCAGCCGGACGGGAATTTTCCCGGGCTCCGTTGCGGGAGTCTTGTTCACGGCGAAGCCGTTCCTGGGCTTCCTTGTCGTCATTCAGGAAGGCATCGAGCTCCTCCATGGCCTCGTCGAAGAAGGGGTCGCCCGAGGCATGGCGTCGTGGCGCACCGCCGACGTCTGCAAAAGGCCGGTCGCCCGGGGCATCCGTTTGTACCCACGATTTGAGGAGGTCGCCGAAGCGGTCGAACAGTTGATCCATACTGGACATGGTAGATATACTCTAACGAAAGCCTGCACGAGAGGCAAGGCAACCATAGCTGGCAAGGATGGCGATGCAAACCTACAGACCTACGGTGGCTGTCTACGGCGGAGCCAATCTTGATATACAGGCCAGATGCCGCGCGTCGTACCGGCCGGGCGACTCGAATCCTGGCACATCGTCGATTGCCGCCGGCGGAGTAGGGCGCAACATCGCCGAGAACCTGGCCAGGATGGGACTGGCTACGGAGCTGGTCACTGTTTTCGGGGACGACGAGTCCGCCTCGTACATAGCCGACGGGTGCAGGTCGGCCGGCGTCGAGGTGGGGCGGTCGCTCATCCTGCCTGGCAAGGAAACATCGCGCTATGTGTGCGTCCTCGACGCCGACGGAAGCCTTGTCGGTGCCGTCGCTGCGATGGACGCCATCGATAGCTTCGGTCCGGCCGAGCTTGCAATGCGCTTCGGGCCGGGCGACGAGGCGGAAATCGTCGTCGTCGACGCCAACCTGCCCGCCGAAACGATAGCCATGGCAGCCATTCGCTGGAAAGACAAGCCGTTGCTGCTCGATTCCGTTTCGGTGGCCAAGGCCGGCAAGGCCGCCCCCGTCGTCGGCAGCTTCTCCATAGTCAAGCCAAACCGTCACGAGGCCAGGGTCCTGCTCGGGCTGCATGCCGACGATGCGGGACCCGGACAGTCCGATCCGCTGGAATCCGCGATGGCATCCGCCAGGGCGCTTCTCGGGCTTGGCGTCAGGGAAGCCTTCGTTTCGCTTGGCCCGCTCGGCCTGCTTTGGGCCTGCAAGGACGGGATGGGTCTCGCCAGGCCGCTGTCCATGCCGGTGGTCAGCGTTTCCGGTGCCGGTGACGCCGCCACCGCCGCGCTTGCCTGGTCGACGGTAATGGAGCACGATACCGCCACCAAGGCTTCGTACGCGGTAGCCGCCTCATCGCTGTGCGCGTCCTGCCCGGACGCCGTCACCACCGGCATGAGCGCCGACAGGCTTGCAGAACTTGTACGAGGAGTGATCAATGAACGCATATCTTGACCTGAGCGACGAGGTGGCCGAGGCGCTTGCAAGAGGCGCACCGGTCGTTGCGCTCGAATCGACAATCATATCGCATGGCATGCCGTACCCTCGCAACGCCGAGACGGCCATCGCCGTCGAAGCCGAAGTACGAGCCGCGGGCGCGATTCCTGCCACGATAGCCATCATCGGCGGCAGGCTTAAAGCGGGTCTGAACGCCGACCAGATTGGGCTTCTCGGGGAGCGCGGCCACGACGTAGCCAAGGTCAGCCGGCGCGACATCGCCCGTATCGTCGCCTCCGGGGCGGACGGCGCCACGACCGTCTCGGCCACGATGATAATCGCCGAGCTGGCAGGCATCAGGATATTCGCGACCGGCGGCATAGGCGGCGTCCATCGCGGGGCCGAGAGCTCCATGGATGTGTCGGCCGACCTCGACGAACTGGCACGCACAGGTGTGGCCGTAGTCTGCGCCGGCGCCAAGAGCATCCTCGACATTGCCAAGACCCTCGAGTACCTGGAGACCAAGGGCGTACCCGTGGTAGTCTACCGAGGCGACGAATTCCCCGCCTTTTATACAAGCCGCTCTGGCCTCCGCGCCGAGCTACGCATGGATTCGGCGGCAGCCATCGCCGCCATGCTCAAGGCCAAGTGGGACCTCGGCCTCTCGGGCGGGGCCGTCATCGCCAATCCCATCCCCGTGGAATACGAGATGCCGGTCGACGTCATCAATGCCGCCATAGACCAAGCCCTGGTCGAGGCGACCGCCGCCGGCGTCCGGGGCAAGGACGTGACGCCCTTCCTCCTGGCCAGGGTCAAGGACCTGACCGGCGGCGACAGCCTCGAGTCCAACATCGCCCTCGTGATGAACAACGCGAGGCTCGCGGCCCAGATCGCGATCGAGTACGGCAGGCTGGGATAGGGCGGCATTCCTGCCCCGGTCGATCCAGCCCCAGCCCGTCCGGCACCGCTTTAGGGAAACCGAAAACTGTTGATATCTATAAAAAATACTGTACAATTAAGCCAATATGGTGTTGCAGATTTTCTTGCCGGCAGGAGTGCCAACGGAAATGAAAAACTGCAGCTCCTGATCCTTCAGTAATGCATCGTGTACGGCAGCGGGATCTCCTGGATAGGTTCTCTCAAAAGCCGAGGGATCTATGGAACGTGATCTGATCATCCGCTTGTCATTTATCACTTTTTTGGCGCTCGTCCTGGCCATGCCGGCGGCGGGGCAGGCGCCGATATCCAGGCCGCCCAGCGTGTTTGAGGCAACCCCACTATTGGCATTGCCTCTCGCCGGCAGCTCTGATTATTTCACCATGGGCGGGGGCCTGGCGCTTTCAGGCATGCTCGGTTTCAGCGAAGGGAATATCCGCCCTGAAAGCGGGCTCCGTTTCGAGTATGACTACGCTCCGTTCAAGGCAGACGACTCGCTCTCGATAGTGCTCGCGGAAGCGCGTGGCGGGGTGGAGGTCAGCCTCTCCCCTCGGCTGTCGGTTGCGACCTCGGCCGGAGCCGGCTATGGATATGGCTTTTTCAACTCCGACGGGATCGGGGAAGGTTTTCCCACTTTCAGCGTGAACCTGGGCCTGTCGTTCCTGCTGTCGCCCGCCATCGACCTGGGCGCCGAGGTTTCCTACCGCAACCACCTCGGGCTATACCACGGCGTCGGGCTCAGCCTGGGCACCTCGATGTATCTGTCCGGGAAACCCGCCCGCATTGCGAGGATCGACGCGGCCGCTCCCGTCAGCGCCGCTCTCCTGGCCGGGGCCCGCGCCGACAAACCCGGCGAAGGTCTCGATATCCTTAAGGTCGAAATGGATGAGGTATACCCGGTCTTTAAAAGCTGGTACGACGACCGCGCGCTCGGGCGGGTACTCATCCAGAATACCGAGGATCAGCCAATTGATGGCATCAGGCTGACGTTCTACATGAAACAATACATGGACGCGCCGAAAGACTGCCCCGCGCCAGCAAGCTTGGGGCCGAAAACCTCCCTGATGGTCGACCTGACCTCGCTCTTTACTGACGCAATCCTCGAAGTGACCGAAGGAACGAAGGCCAATGCCGAGATAATGATCGAATATGTAAAAGGTGGCGAGACGTACCGTTCGGTGCGCAACGAAACCGTGCGCCTGCTTGACCGAAACGCCATGCGCTGGGACGACGACCGCCGCGCGGCGGCTTTCGTCACCGCCAAGGATCCTCGCGTCCTGGCCTTCTCCAAGTACGTAGCCGGGCTCGTCCGCGACTCGGGTTCCAAGGCTGTCGACCTGAACCTCCTTGTCGCGATGGGCATCTACAAGGCCCTCGACCTCTACGGACTTTCCTACGTCATCGATCCCAAGACGCCGTTCACCGAGTTCTCCAAGTCGGAAAGCGCGGTCGACTACCTCCAGTTCCCGCGCCAGACCCTCGAGTATCGCGGCGGCGACTGCGACGACCTTTCGATCCTCTACGCTGCTCTCCTCGAGTCGGTGGGCATAGAAACCGCCTTCATCACTGTTCCCGGCCACATCTACCTTGCCTTCGCCCTGGATCTGCCTGTCGACGAGGCGGCGCGGTCTTTCACCACCGTCGGCGATCTCCTGATACGCGAAGGGCGAGTATGGATACCGGTGGAAGTGACCGAGCGGCGGAACGGATTCCTGGTCGCCTGGCAGACAGGAGCACGGGAATGGCGGGAAGCCATCGCCTCGAACAGCGCGGGCTTCTTCCCCATCCATGAAGCGTGGAGTGAATACGCGCCCGTCGGCTTGCCCGGCGCTTCAGCCGATCTGTCGATGCCGCCAGGAGACGCCATCACCTCGGCCTTCCTCAAGGAATCCACCCGCTTCATCGATCGCGAGATTTTCCCCATGGTCACGAAACTGGAAGCCGAGGTGAAGAAAAGCGGAGGCAGCCCCGCGTCGCGCAACAAGCTCGGAATCCTTTATGCCAAGTACGGCAAGATGGAAAAGGCCGAGGCGGAATTCAACGCAGCCCTCTCCAAGGGTGATTTCCTTCCTGCACTCGTCAACCTCGGTAACCTGTACTTCCTTGCCAAGGACTACCGGAAGGCTCTCGGACCATACAACCGGGCGGTCAAGCTTGATGCGAAGAACGCCCGCGCACGCATATCGCTTGCGATGGTCCAGTTCGAGCTCGGTTCTTACGATCTCGGCAAGGCGGGCTGGGAGCAGGCTCGCCAGATCGATCCGGCTTTGGCTGAACGCTACGCCTACCTGAGTGGAAGCGGCGAGGCTGGTTCTCGGGCCGGTGCGGCGGATGAGCGCAAGGGGGCGGTGCTATGGGTGGAGTGAAGAACGGCCTTTGTGGCAAAGGCGGAGTAGGAAGGTTAACACATGGGTAATACTATTCGGATTCGGTTTGCTACTTTCGTCATCCTTGCCATACATTTTATCGTTGGTTGCTCAATGCCCGTGTCACAACTGTTGGAGAATGTTATAGAGCGTGTGGACGCCTATAATATATCGCAACCGACGGTCGCCACGCCGCTGTTCTCGCTTGCGACGGACACCTATTCATCGGACCAGTCGGTGACCATAACCTGCGCGACAGCCGGGGCGGTGATCTACTATACGGTTGACAGCTCCGTGCCGTCGCCCGCGAGCTCCGCCTACGCAAGTCCAGTGGCTGTCTCCGGAGACGGCACCGTCATGACCATCAGGGCCATGGCGACCCATGCCGGGATGACCGATTCCGCGCATGCGCAAGTCACGGTCTCGATCATATACAGCCAGGCTGCGGCGCCTACGTTCACGCCAGGCGCCGGGACCTACAACCTCGGGCAGACCGTGACCCTTAACTGCGCCACCGCAGGAGCCACTATCCGCTATATGTTGGGCGGTTCGACGCCCGACGGGTCTTCCCCCGCGTACTCGACCCCCTTTGACTTGCCCGTGGGAACGACCACGGTCACCGCCAAAGCATTCAAGAGCGGCATGGCCCCTTCCGCGTCCAGCCAGGCTCAGTACATTATCACTTCGAACAACGCGAGCTTGTCCGGCTTGGCTCCATCCACCGGGACACTCGCGCCTCCATTCAACGCCTCCGTTACGGCGTACAGTTTTACCGTTCCGAACAGCGTGACTTCGCTCACCGTGACACCCACCGCGGGCGAATCCCATGCGACCATCCTCGTGAACAGCGTGCAGGTGACCTCCGGCGCGGCGTCGGGCGCCATCGCGTTGGCCGTCGGGGGCAACACCATCACTGTCCTCGTCCGCGCCCAGGACGGGATCACGACGCGCACCTATACCGTAACAGTCACACGTAGTTCCCCGGTCTGGGCGGTTGTCGGGAGCGGCAATCTGTCGGGTGGCGCGGCGAGCTACGTCTCGATGGATGTCTTCAGGGGCACTCCCTACGTGGCTTACAAGGACTCCACAGGAGACCTCACGGTGAAGAAATGGAACGGCAGCGCATGGGCGCTCGTAGGAGCCGCCAGCTTCTCCGCGACCACGGTGGACTACGTCACGCTCAAGGTCTATGACGACGGATCAGGCACCCCACAGCCATACGTGGCGTTCCGAAACCGCGTGAACTGGAAGGAATACGTCATGAAGTTCTCAGGCACCGCCTGGGACTTGGTTCCGACGGGAAGTACCGGTATATCGCCCGGCCAGGCTAACTATCCGACGCTGGACATGAGCGGCGCAGTGCCTTACGTAGCCTACGCCGACTACAACAACGGCCGCATCGGCACCATGAAGAAGTATTCGGGAGGCGCCTGGGTCGACGTCGGCACTCCCGCGACCTTCTCGGCGGGCTTGGTGCAGTTTATCTCGATGGCCGTCGGCGCCAATCCATGCGCGGCATTCCTTGACAGCACGAACAGCAACAAGCTGACTGTCATGGAATGCAACAGCGGAATAATGTGGCGACAATATGGCGGAAGCCCGAGCACGGGAATCTCGGCCGGACAGGCCAGCTACATTGTGATGAAGTTCATGAACTCGACACCGTACGTTGCGTATCAGGACGCAAGCAAAGCGCAGGTACTGCGGTACAACGGAAGCGGCTGGGAGGCTGTTCCAGTGGGGAGTACGGGGCTTTCCGCCGGAACCGCGACGCAGATCTCCTTCTTCATCTACAGAAACGGCACGCCCTTCATCTCCTACTGCGACGGGAACTCGTCCAACAAGGCGACAGTGATGAAATACACGGGCAGCGCCTGGGTCACGGTCGGGACGGCAGGCTTCTCCAGCGGGACAGTGTCCAGCACATCCCTGTACGTCTACGACGACGGGACCGCGAACGGCATCCCCTATCTGGCGTACTACGACTCCGTGGATGGCGGCGCGACTGTCATGAAGTTCCAGACCTATTGATCCCCTGTCGTTCCCGCGACGCCCTACAGTCAGGGGCGTCGCGGGCCGCCCTCTATGACGGCACGCTGAACAGGAAATACAGCAGCAGTCCGTAGATGCAGGTCATGGCTACGGCTCCCAGGTTGCACAGCGACTTCTCCAGCTCCATGTACTGGTGCAGCGCGTAGAAGAGGGGAAAGAGCAGGATCATCAGCATAGTGGTCGGGAAGCCGACGGGCATCGAGTACGCGCCCGCGCCGCCCGCCAGGCCCAGTGCGCCGATGACGATTAAGGCGAAAGGCAGCAGCAGGAACATCACCTGGGTCATCCCGCCGAACACGTTGGAGAGCGCGATGCCCAGCTCGCCCCGCTTGTGCGCCTTGATGACGATGATGTACTCGCTGATGCCGGCGAAGAAGGCCAGGGCCGCGGCGGTGTATTACCTCGGCCTTGAATAAGCCATTGATCGTCTCGCCCATCGCATTACCGAATCCGTCGCCGACGCTGCCGACCGAGGCGCTTATCCCCGCTTCCATCAAGCGCTCGCTATACCGAATCGCCAGGTACTAGATGCCGCGGTCAGAATGGTGGATCGGGTTTCCCTTGACATTGCGGGACCACAGGGCCTGTTCCAGAGCATCCAGCGACAGCTCCGCGGTCATTGATCGCGCGGCCTTCCAGCCGACTGGGCCTTTCATATCTAACCTATCAGCGATTGGAGAATCCAGCCAAGGGTATTCCCACTGTAAAAAACCTTGAGCGTGTGGGCCGCGCCCTTGGTAAACATCCGAAAGTACGGATCGCTTAAATTTCCCCCACCACCCCCTCCAACCCAAGCGCCAGCGCTATCTTCAGTGAAATCTTGCGCATGGTTTTGTTGTCGAGTGTACCGGTGAACCGTGTCAATCTGTTCTTTAGAACCGTGTGAAGGTAGTCTGCCTGTACGAAAGAAAGCAGGAGCAGGTTCCCCACCTGATCGATGAACACCTCCGTCGGGTAGCCCTTGCCCTTGGTGGTGATCTCGACATTGCCGCCACCCCGGCACAGCTTCTTGCCATCCACCGCGAAGTATGCTTTCATGGCCAACCATGAAAACTAAATTTTTCCTGATTGGCTTCCTGGCCGTCATGGCGGGGATGATCATATTCGCCATCTTTTTCCGGGCGGAATTCATCGCGCTCCTGAACCAGCCCGCCTTGTACATCCACGCCCGTTTTGTACACATCGTGGCGGTTACCCTCTTTTTCTCCAACGCGGTCCTGGGCATGCTCTGGGAAAAGCGGAGCCTTGCTTCGGGCAGTGCGGAGGTGATCCTCCATACCTACCGTACCGTGGCCTGGGTGGATGCCCTGGTATCGTCACCCCTTGTCATCCTTTCGGTCGTCTCTGGCCTCGCGCTTGGCTTCATGATGGGCGACCTGTGGCAGATAGGCTGGCTGTCGGCTGGGTTCGTCCTCTTTCTTCTCTCCGGCGCGTTCTATGTACTGAGCGACATCCCGACCCAATACAGGGTCAAGAAGCTGATGGCCACGCTCGATTCCTCCGCAAAGGAACTGCCTGTGGAACTGGTGCGGCTCCTGAGGCTGCGCTGGTGGATAAGCCTGGGGGGAGTTCTTCCGCTTGTATTCGTCTTTGTGTTGATGGTGTACCAGCCAGACATTCCTGCGCTGGCCTCGTTGTTCCGGTGAGCGGCGGAGGCCCTGAAGATCGACGATACAGTCCGGGTTTGAGATTCAACGAGAATTACCAGTTTGATTGCTTCATCTACGCTTGATGATACAAATTATATGTTGTATAATTGATAAATGACCGGCAGACAAATTATTAAAATAATGAAATCAAATGGTTGGGTGCTGGATCGGATATCCGGGTCTCATCATGTCATGGTCAAGGATGGATGCCGATCCATACCTGTTCCTATACATGGGAACAAAGACCTTGGTATCTGGGCTCAGAAAATCCTTATAGAAGCCGGAATCAGGAGTTGAGTTGTGAGATATTATTGCGTTATCAAACAAATGGATGGACTCTTTGGTGTTGAATTTCCCGATCTTCCAAACATAATCACTGTCGGAGTAACCCATGATGAGGCTCTGGCCATGGCAGCAGAAGCCCTGAATTCAGCGCTGGAAACCGATGTGTCCCGCGGCTTCTCGCTTCCAGAAGCCGTTACTGGCCCCGGCGAGGGTTTGTATCCAATAGAAGTCTCTCCGCATATAGTAATAGCGTGGGATATCCGGAAAATTCGAGGTGATCGATCCCAATCCGAGATCGCCAGCCGACTAGGCCTTTCATATCAAGCCTATCAGCGACTGGAGAATCCAGCCAAGGGTAATCCCACCGTAAAAACCCTGGAGCGTGTAGCCCGCGCTCTTGGTAAACGTCTGGAAGTACGGATCGCATAGGAGAGGTTGCGATAGAAGGCGTGGCAACATCAAATCTCTATTGAAGGTGATGGTATGTCGCTATTTCTCATCTTGAAGCTTTGACAATATGCGAAAGGCATATCCGGGGGCTGGCGATGCTTGGCGGCTATGGAACCGTTGCTGCTTGTTCTGAATGGCCTCGCATGCAGAGGTCGAGGGGCGACCGGAGCATCGTGGCCTCGCGCGGTTTGCGCGAGGTTCGATGCTCCGAGGCGGGCCCCCTCGACTTTGGCATACATGGTCATTATGCAACCCAGTGCAACTATCCCGGTTCCATAGCCGTGCAACTTTATCTGTTTGCCCCACTCGTGCTATAGTCCCCCCCATGGCACCGAAAGCTTCAGCTTCCCAATATGATGAATCAAAGATAAAGACGCTATCGTCCCTCGAGCACATACGCCTGCGGACGGGAATGTACATAGGCCGGCTCGGAACCGGCAACAACCCGGACGATGGCATCTACGTCCTCCTCAAGGAAGTGGTCGACAACGCGGTCGACGAGTTCATCATGGGCGCCGGCGACAGGATCATCGTGAAGGTCACCGAAGGTTCCGTGTCGATTCGCGACCGGGGGCGGGGCATACCGCTGGGCAAGGTGATCGAGTGCGTATCGGTGATCAACACCGGGGCCAAGTACTCGGACGACGTGTTCCAGTTCTCCGTGGGCCTGAACGGGGTCGGCACCAAGGCGGTCAATGCCCTGTCGTCGCGGTTCCGCGTCGTCTCGTACCGTGAGGGCAGGTTCTTCGAGGCGGTCTTCGAGCGGGGCGTTCTCAAGGGCAAGCGGGAGGGCGCGGCGCCCAGGGAACCTAACGGCACGCTGGTCGAATTCACGCCCGACGACCAGATGTTCGGCGAATATGCCTACAACATGGAGTTCGTCGAGAAACGGATGCGGCACTACGCCTACCTGAACTCGGGGCTGACCCTCGAGCTCAACGGGCAGGCATTCGCCAGCGACAACGGCCTCCTGGACCTCCTGAAGGACGAGACGGGCGAGGATGTGCTGTACGACGCCGGCTACTGGCACGGCGACAGGATCGAGTTCTCGTTCACGCACTCGAACAACTACGGCGAAGAGTACTTCAGCTTCGTCAACGGCCAGTACACCTCCGACGGCGGAACTCACTTGTCGGCCTTCCGCGAGGGTTTCCTCAAGGCGGTCAACGAGTTCTTCCAGGCTTCCTACAAGGGCGAGGACATACGCGAGGGCCTGGCGGCGGCGGTCGCCGTCAAGCTCAAGAACCCCCTGTTCGAGAGCCAGACGAAGAACAAGCTGGGAAACGGCGACATCAAGCCGTGGATAATGCAGGAAGTGGTCCGGGGCGTCGACGACTACCTCAGGCGCAACCCTGCCGCGGCCAAGCGGCTGCAGGAGAAGATAGCCAACAACGAAAAGCTTCGCACCGAGCTGAACGTCGTCAAGAAGGAGGCCCGCGAGGCCGCCAGGAAGATAGAGCTCAAGATACCCAAGCTCAAGGACTGCAAGCTGCACCTGGGCGACGGGCCGGACGCCGAGCGCTCGACCATCTTCCTGACCGAGGGACAGTCGGCCACGGGCTCGATGGTCAGTTCGCGCGACGTGATGACGCAGGCTATCTTCAGCCTCCGCGGCAAGCCCGAGAACATGCACGCTCGCAAGCGCACGGCCATCTACAAGAACGAGGAACTCTACAACCTGATGATGGCGCTCGGCATCGAGAACGATGTCGAAGGCCTCCGCTATGCCCGCATCGTGCTCGCGACCGACGCCGACTACGACGGCTTCCACATCAGGAACCTGCTGCTGACCTTTTTCCTGACCTTCTTCGAGGAGCTCGTCACCCAGGGTCGCGTCTTCATCCTGGAGACGCCCATCTTCCGCGTACGCACGAAGAAGGAAACCAGGTACTGCTACAGCGCCAAGGAGCGCGACGAGGCGGTCAAGAGCATTGGCGCTGCTCCCGAGGTAACGCGGTTCAAGGGCCTGGGCGAGATAAGCCCCAACGAGTTCGGGCAGTTCATCGGCGAGGACATACGCCTGGTATCGGTCGACATCCAGACGCTCAAGGCCGTACCCGATGTCCTGTCGTTCTACATGGGCAAGAACACTCCCGAGCGTCGAGATTACATCATGAAGAACCTCATCAACGATCTGTAGGAATACGCATGGCATATGTGAAGAAGCTGTTCAACGAGAATTTCCTCTACTACGCGAGCTATGTGATAAAGGACCGGGCCATACCCGAGCTCGAGGACGGGCTCAAGCCTGTCCAGCGGCGCATCATGCATACCCTGTTCGAAGCCGACGACGGCAAGTACCACAAGGTGGCCAACATCGTCGGCTCGTGCATGAAGTACCACCCACATGGCGACGCGTCGATATACTCCGCCATAGTCGTGCTGGCCAACAAGGACCTGTTCATCGACAAGCAGGGCAACTTCGGCAACGTCCTGACCGGAGACGAGGCGTCTGCGCCCAGGTATATCGAGTGCCGCTCGTCAGTCTTTGCAAAGGACGTTTTTTTCAATCCGAAGATCACCGAATACGAGGAAAGCTACGACGGGCGCAACAAGGAACCGGTAATCTTCCCCGCGAAAATCCCTGTCGTCATCATCACCGGCGCCGAGGGCATAGCCGTCGGCATGAGCACGAAAATACTGCCGCATAACCCGGTCGAGGTGCTCCGCGCGGAGATAGCCTGCCTGCGCGGTCAGCCGTTCCAGCTTTTCCCCGATTTCCCGACAGGCGGCATCGTCGACGCCGCGGAGTACCAGGACGGGCAGGGCCGCGTCCGCGTCCGATCGACGCTCGAAACCTCGGACCCCAAGCGCATCGTCATCCGGGACCTTCCCTTCGGCGTCACCACCGAGAGCCTCATCGACAGCGTCGAGGCAGCGGCCAAGTCAGGCCGGCTCAGGATAGCGTCGATCAGCGACTATACGACAGGCTCCGTGGAGATCGAGGTCAAGCTGGCCCGAGGCGTCTATTCGAAGGAGACCGTCGACGCGCTCTACGCCTTCACCCAGTGCGAACAGTCGATATCGTGCAATCTCCTCGTCATCAAGGACGAACAACCGACCTTGATGACCGTCTCCGACGTGGTGCGCCACCATGCCAAGCGGCTTCTCGCCATCCTCAAGGCGGAGCTCGAGCTTGAGATCCGCGAGCTTCAGGATGAGATGCATGCGAGGACCCTCGAGCGCATCTTCATCGAGGAACGGGTCTACAAGGCGATAGAGACGAAGAAAACCCAGGCGGCGGTCGACAAGGCGGTCATCGACGGCCTCCTGCCGTTCGCGGCCGAAATCAAGCGCGAGGTGACGTCCGAGGACGTCGAGCGACTCCTCAGGATACCGATACGGCGCATCTCGCTGTACGATATCGAGAAGGCCCGCGCCGAAATGGAACGCCTGCTTGCGAGGCTAAAGGAAGCCAAGCATCACTTGGCGCACCTGATCGAGTACGGTATCGGCTTCCTCGACGGCCTCATCAAGAAACTGGCGCCCGTATGGGCGCGCAAGACTAAAATAACCTCGTTCGGCCATGTCGATGCCAAGGAAGTAGCCAGGCGGGACATTTCCCTTCGCTACGATCCCCAGTCAGGCTATCTCGGCACCACCGTCACCGGCGGCGAGTTCCAGTTCGACGTGTCGCCATTCGACAAGATCCTCGTCGTCCGCCGCTCCGGCATATATTCGGTCGTACCCGTGCCGGAGAAGCTCTTCGTCGACAAGGGCATGTTCTACTGCGGCATCGCCGAGAAGGAGATGCTGGCGGACATCATCTTCAGCATCGTCTACCTCGACCCGAAGAACGGCTGTGCCTACATCAAGCGCTGCAGCATCGATGCGTGGATCATGAACAAGGATTACCAGCTTGCCCCGGAAGGCACCCAGGTGCTGTTCTTTACAGCCGAATCAAAGAAGGCCTTTATCGTCACCTGGGCACCCAAGCCGCGTTTCAAGATAAACACCGATCGGTACAAGGTAGAATCGTTCCTGGTCAAGGGGCTCAAGGCCCAGGGAGTGCGGCTGTCGACCAGGCACGCGCTGTCAGCCCAGGCCGAGGGCGAGAAGGGGCTGTTCGACAGCGTGCCCCAGCCAGCGTCGGCCGGGGCTGTCGTCATCGCAAAAGCAAAGCCCAGGAAGAAAACCTCGACCAAGGTGGCTGACAAGCCTGTTAAAAAGCAAGCAACGAAGCCGAAGGCCCGTGCCGCAGGCAAGATTCCGGCAGACAAGCCTTCGCCAAAGGCCACGGCACCTGTGATGAAGAGTCCTGCTCAAGCGTCCAAAACGGGCGAAAAGGCCGGGATCAAGGGGGGGCTGCTCGAGAAGGCAACGGCCAGGAAGAAGCCGCCCAAGGGTTGACGAAACGGGGAGGTATCATGAAGTTGGAGCGTGTATACCGTGAACGTTGCGCGGCCAGGGGGCTAGACGCGGCGGCCATCGAGTCATCAGTTCGAGCAGTTGCCGCGCTCGAGCGCGACGCTGGCGATGCCGGATTCGAACTGGCCGACGCACCTATCTCCTTCGTGGAGCGCTACATGGCCGGGCTGGTAGAGAATGGCGAGGCAAACGAGGCAGTCGTCGTTTCCATCGCGCGGTACTTCGTCGTCGCCAGGGCCGACGCAGTGGCGATTCGGCTCCTTGCCTACCTCCTGCCCGTCGGCGTCCTGCCGGCCATGGCCACGCGGCTGGGCGAACTGGAGGGCATCGCCACGAGGGACGCGGTCTTGGGCCACGTTCAGATACCTCCAGAAGGCTCGCCTCCGGAATCCTACCCCGCGGCGACAAAGGACTTCGTGGAAGCCCTCGTCTACGAAATTGGCGAGGACCGTGCCAGGCAGGTCCTGGCCTGGCACGTGCACGGCATAGCGCCAGAATCCTTCGCCTCCGAGCGCGAACGCTATCTCGAACTCGGCTCTGTCGACGCATGGCTTGAAGAATGGCATGCGCGGCAGGTCGAGACCCTGCGCAGGCACGCCGATGACGGCACGCTGTGGTTCGAGCAGAGGATCACGCATGCGGTCGTCGATTTCGTGCAGCGCAATCCCGAGATCCAGGGCGGCGTCCGCGTCGGCGATACCATTTATGTAACCAAAATTCCCTACGATCCCGACCGTTACCTGATGGCGACCGATCCCCTGGAAAAGCGGCGACTGGCTTGCCATTGCCCCCTGGCTGTTTCGGCCATCACCGAGTCCGGTTCGGGGGTACCCTCCCTGTGGTGCTCCTGTTCCGCGGGCTATACCAAGTTCCCTTTCGACATAGTTTTGGGACAGGCCACCGAGGCGACCGTCCTCAAGTCCGTGCTTGCCGGCGACGAACTTTGCCGCTTTGCCATACGGCTCCCCCCTCCGGCTTGACTTTTATTTTTGTTTCAAGTATTTTTTCATCGCTTTGGAGATGAAGCATTCCCCTGTAGCTCAGCTGGCAGAGCAAGTGGCTGTTAACCACTGGGTCCGTGGTTCGAACCCGCGCGGGGGAGCTAGAAAGGCCGATCGGTATTTCCGATCGGCCTTTCTAATTAACCGCGCGCCAACGTGCGCGCGGGATGCGGTCCGAGCAGTGCATACGACGCGAAACATTGAGCGTCGCAGGGGTCCGGGGGTATCCCCCGGAGTACAAAGTCCTTCTGGACGGCCTTTTGTTTTTGCGATAACCCCCGAGTGGGTTCGAACCGAGCGAGCGCGTCGCGGTAGCGAGCGAAGGGCGAACCCGCGCGGGTGCAGCGAGATTCGCAGCAGCACGGCACAATTTAGAACTATCGCGTCATCTCCGTTCATCGGAAACGCTTGATGCGGGAGTCAACATAAAGTCGCGTGGATATAGTTGACCATCGTCATGAAGTCGAACACCGGCAAGCCGGTACTTGCCCTGATCTCTGCTGCGAAGGGAGGAAGATCGGTGCATTCGAGGACAAAAGCCTTCATGCCGGGGTGCTGCTCCACCGCCTGCAGCGCGACTCCCACCACCTCGTTCCGGACCGCCTCGATATCAAGATCCTCATCCGGAGCGCTGAAAATCCTGCTCCATTGAGCGCAGGCTTCAAGGCCGTAGATATGCAGCTTGTCCGTTTGTCTGATTCCGACCGCTTCAAGATGTGCCGGCTTCAGTGCTGCCTTCTTGGCAGTGATGACACACACTTCGCCGCTACCTCCGATGATCTTCTGCGCCAGCGGAACCTGCAACAGGCTTGAGGTGAAGACGGGTACATCCAGGGCATCTGCCAGCTCATTCTGGAAGATGGCGTTGAAGCCGCAGCTCGTCGTAATCGCCCGTATGCCGCTTGTCGTCATTTCCTTGGCCGCCTCGATCATTCTCCCAAGCACTTCCCTGTCAGGATTCTCGAGAATCGTATGTATATTGGCGCCTTTGACGTGATAGAAACGTACGGGGTATGCATACGAAGCAGGGTTGGTGCTGTTACCGACAAGGGATTCCAGCTGGACAAGTCCCCGGGGGACGTGGCCGGATTCCCAGCAGAGCATGCCGATATACGGAATATCAGTTTCAGAAGTCATACTATCCTCGCTGCCCAGCTATTAAGATGCGGTCATGATAGAAAGTCTCAAGCTTCGAGTTTTCCATCCCACACGGATTCGTTCCACGACATGGTGATGCCCCTCTTTCCGAGCTCCTCCATGAAGCCGTCAAAATCCACATCGCTCGGGCTCATGATGCCCTTTTTTGAGATCCTTCCATCCAGGATCATCTGTGCTCCGATTGAAACGGGGAATCCGACCGTCCTCTGCATGGCGGTCAGTCCAGTCCGAAGGTCGCGTCTGTCGACTATCTGATAGATAACCCGTGTCGGCCGGCCATTCTTCAAGCCTCGGGCATCAGCGCGGATCAAGGCCAGATCCCGTTCACCATCGCCGTAGAAAAACTGATCCTGTGAACCCAGGAGGGCGGCGCAGAAGACGGAGGGAGCTACCTTTGCATCGCCTGCGATGATCGGCTCATCCGAAAGGAAGCCGCTCTTTGCCATGGTGCCCCAGAAAGCCGCATGTCCGGGCCATCGACAGATATAACGCCCCATGTTCTTCACGGTCTTCCGGATGCCAAAAGACTCCGCAAAGTGGCTGCTGTCTCCATTCAGGAAACACTCCAGAGGCCCGCCCATTTCAGGCACATCGAGGATATGCATATTCGCGGGGCTGAACATTTCGTCTGCCGGGACCGCGATATCCTTGCCGCCCTTGATGACAACGGCAGGTCGGAGGTAGGAGCGCATGACGCCGAGGACAGACCAGGTGAATTTATAGCGGATGGGGTTGTTTGCGGAACTCAATTCGGGGAACCCGGCTCCATAGGAGTGAAAAGCATGCACTTCGTCCAATGCATTCAGGGCCTTTCGGCCTATTACCAGGTCAATCCCGGGATCCATCCCGAATTCCTCGAGTATGGTCTTGCCCTTCGCCTTCATGACCGAATTTATCTTTTCCAGCTCGAGACGCTCCGCCTCGCGCTTGGATGGGTTCTGCTCTCCGGGATTCGCCAGGTACATGGCGGAAACAAGATTGACGCCCAATTCCGCTGCCAGCCTGGCAACCGGGAGAGCGAAGAGGCCAGGGAGCAGCTCGACGACGACGTCGGCGCCCCGCATGACCGCTGCGAGTTCCACCCCCTTGGAGGCGTCGACCCGGATGCCCTTGACTCGCGGATCGCCCAGGGCGCGGATTGTCTCGGGAGTATCGGGAAGACTGTCGGCGACGATAATCTCGGCAATACCCAGCGCCGACATTAGATCGACAAGGCTAGCCTTGCCTTGCATGCCGTAGCCGAGCTGAACGACTCTTTTACCGCTCATAGTGAACCTCCCTGGGACGCCGCAAGTTCGGGGATATCCTCCGGTTTTTTGAAAGGCCGCGACTGCTTGAGCCCGGTCTCCTCCAAGGTCAGGATTCCACCGAAGCACGTGAGCCCGCGCCTCAGGTGCGGGTTCTCCCTCAGCGCCCGAACCGGTCCCTTGTTCGCCAACTGGAGGGCATACGGCAGGGTGGCGGATGCGAGGGAATCCGTGGCGGTGCGGGCGAAGGCCGACGGAATATTGTCCACGCAGTAGTGGAGGATGCCTTCCTCACGGTAGGTCGGGGCATCATGGGGGGTGGAGCGGC
>PGXR01000014.1 GCA_002839245.1 Spirochaetae bacterium HGW-Spirochaetae-7
AGGCCCTGGAAGCCTCCCAGCGTAACGTTCCTGGGGCTGAGCACCAGTTCGTTGGTCATCGCGGGAGAAGGCCGGACGTTGACCCTGCCGTACAGCCGCGAATCGTTGAGGGTCCTCTGCATGTCGTCCAGTATGCCGACCTTCTGCGCTGAATCGGGACCGTAGACGCTCAGCTGGAGGGCGTAGACCTGGGGAAGGGGCAAGGCCGCCGGATCCCATGACTGGATGTTGAAATACCACGGCCCTTCGCTGACGAAGGCCCGTTCGAGCCGCCCCAGCGCTTCGTTGACCTGAGCGGGAATATCGAAATCGATGAGAATCTGGTTCATGCGGCCGGAGACGTTCGCGTAGCTGCGATACTTGAGTCCCGACAGCGCTGCCGCCGTGCGCTTCCTGAGTTCGGGCATCAGTTGTTCTATGATGTCGACCGAGGTATCGAAGTCGGTGTGCCTGAAGAAGATGACGACGCGGTCGGACTGCGGCTTGGACATGATTTCCTTGGGAATCCTCGGAAAGAGCATGGCTACCGTGAGCGCCATCGCGACGAGCATCAATCCCAGGAACAGGCCGGCGACCCTCCGCCTTGCGATGATGTATCGCAGGAACCGGCGGTACGCCATGGTCATCGCCCCCATTACGGGTTCCGCTATCCTGGCGAAACCTTTCGCGCTCAGGTGGTCCACCTCCTGCTTGCCCTTTCCCTTGAACAGGAAATACGCGACTACCGGAACCAGGCTCAGCGACACGAACATGGAGCACATGAGCGCGAAGACCACCGTCCGGGCCTGGTCGCCCAGGATCGCGTTGGCCAGCGGAGCAGAAAACGACAGCGGCAGGAACACGAGCACCGAGGTCAGCGTGGAGGATATCACCGGTCCCCTGACCTGCCTCGTGGCCTCCATGACGATGTGCTTCCACATCGCGGAATTGAGGACGCGCTTGTCCGCCCTTCGCCACCGGTGGATGTTCTCCATCACGACGATGGTGGCATCGACGATCATGCCCACCGCCAGTGCGAAACCGCCGAGAGATATCAGGTTGAGGGAAACCCCGAAGACGTACATCAGGATGAAGGAAAGCATGATGGAAACGGGTATGGAAACGGCGATGATCAGGGTGTTCCTGGGTTCCCCCAGGATGAGGAAAACTATCAGCACCGCCAGCAGTCCGCCTATCATCGCCGCCTGGATGACCTGCCTGATCGATCGGTTGATGTACTTTGCCGGATCGACGTAGAGCTTGAATTCAGTATCGGCGGGAAGCTGGCCGGCATCGCGGGCCGCTTCCATGATCGTCGTCAGTTCCTCCGTCATGTGGTTGAGGTTGCCGCCCTCGACAGGGGTCAGGGTTATCTGTATGGCCGGCTTGTCCTCGATCATGAAGACGCGGCTGGGCACCGAATAGCGGATGTCGATGTCGGCGATGTCCTCCAGGGAGACAAGCGTGCCGCCTATGCGCTTTATTTCCAGGCCGGGCAGGGCCGCGAGGTCGCTGTCGTTCCTGTCGACGCGCACGCTGTACCGCGTCCCGCTCTCCCGGAGCGTTCCGAGCGGCTGGGGGGAAAGTCCCGCCTGGAAAGCGGCGTTGACGTCGGTGACGGTCAAGCCGTACGAGAGCATTGATTCCTGGTTTAGGGTCACGGTGACCTGGAGTTCCTCGAGCCCGTATATCCCGAAAACCTCGACGTCCTGGATGGCCTGCAGGCGGGGCTCGACGTTGGCCGACAGCAGCTCCATCAACGCTTCCGGGGAAGTCCCTTGCGAGGTGGCTCCCATGACGATGTAGCCGGCGTTCTCGCCTTCCCTGAAACGGATGCTGTAGCCGTCGCGGATTTCCTGGGGCAGGCCGCTGTTGATCGAGAACATGGCCGCTTCGACCGATGCCTTGGCGTCGTCGCTCTTGATTTCCCAGTCGAAGGTGATGGTGATGGCGCTCGAGTCGCTGGAGTAGGTGGTCTCCATGATGTCCACGCCGTCCAGGCCGGAGAGCCGCGGCTCTATGCTGTCGGCGTATCCTCGCTGGAAGTCGATAGCGGAAATACCCGGGTGGCTGAACCGGACGGTGACCATGGGCCTGCGGGTCTGAGGATACATCATCACGGGCAGCCGCGACGCCAGCACGACTCCGAGCGCGCACAGCAAAACGGAGAAGACCACGAACCCGGTGGTCTTGTTGAATATCAGCTTGAGCACCTCAGGAACCCTTCTTCTGGGCTTCCCGGTATTCCTGCAAGCTCTGGCCTTCCTTTTCGTAGCCGGTCAGGCGACTCGGATACCGCGTGCCCGGAACAAGGCCTGAGGTGAGCAGTACGTCGTCTCCGTGGGGTTTGCCCGTCGTCACCTGGACCAGCTTCAGCTTGTCGTCGTCGCCCACGACCCACATGACGCTGCGGCCGAATCGCCTGACTATCAGGTCCTGGCGCACGAACTGCCCGCGTACCGATTCGACGGGTAGGTCCATGAAAAGCACCATGCCGATCCTCGCGCCGGCCTGGGCATCGAAACGCAGGGTGGCGTTGAACAGCCCGGTGGCGTAGTCAGGCTCGGTCGATACGCCCGACAAGGCGCCATGAAGCTTGACGCCGTCCGCAGAATTGGCGGCCACCGTCCGCTTCTCCATCGCCGCCACCCTGAACGCGTCCTTGTCGCTCAAGGCCGCCACGAGGCGGAATTCCGAGTCGTCTATGACCGTGACCGCGGCCGCGCCGGAACGGACTTCCGCGCCGGGCATCAGCTGGATTTCAGACACCCGTCCCGCGATGAGCGAGGTGACCACGAGCGGTCGGTAGGATTCGCCCGGTGCGTCACGGCTGACGGTCACGAGGGGCTGTCCTACGGCGACGCGGTCCCCGACGCGGACGTGGATGGACTCCACGAAGCCGGCGACGCCGACGGTATGGCCTATGCGCCTGGCCGGCTCGAGACGGCCAGCGACGCGTATCGAGCTGACCCTCGTCTCCACGCGCGAGACGGAAAGGAGGGAAGCGGCTTGCCCGCCCTGCCTTGCGCCGGATTGCTGGCCCGGAGCGCCGCCTGAGCCCGCGGGCGGAGGGCCCGAAGCGCCCGGGCCCGGGCCCAGACCCGGGCCTCCCGCGGCGCCTGGCTGCTGTGCGCCAGCGAGGCCCAGCGCGAAGATCAATATTGACAGAATATGGGCGATTCTCAGCATACTTGCTCCAAATACGACCGAATGGCATGGAAACTGGCAATAAAACAATGATGGACGGCGCAGTGTATCATGTCTGTACGTATTTATTTTGCTTCATTTCCCCGCACTCCACCTGTACCCCATTCCCCAAACGGTCTCTATCCTTCGAGGAGATGAAGGGTCGTCCTCGATTTTTTCCCGCAGGCGCCTGACGTGCACCGTGACCGTCGATGGATCGCCGTAATGCTCATCCCCCCAGAGACGTTCGTATATCTCCTCCTTTGCGAATACGCGGTCGGGGTTGCGCATGAGGAGGAGCAGGAGTTCGAACTCCTTCGCTGTGAGCGAGACATCGTCGTCATCCTTCCGTACTCGATGCGACGCCTGATTCACCGCCAGCGAGCCGTCGCGGATCCAGCGCTCGGAGGGGCCTTCCTCGTGGCCGGTGAGCCGGTCGTAGCGTGCGGTATGGCTCCTGACGCGCGCTACCAGCTCCGCGGGGCTGAACGGCTTCGTCACGTAGTCGTCCGCGCCGAGGCCGAGTCCCCGGATCTTGTCGCCGTCCTCGCGGAGGGCGGTGAGCATGAGCACTGGGCAGTCGCTCTCCGCGCGGATCGCGCGGCAGACCTCGAAGCCGTCCATGAGGGGGAGCATCACATCCAGGAGGACGAGGTCGAAGGCGCCCGAGAGGGCGGCCTCGAGACCGGAACGCCCGTCAGAACGAACTTCCGACTCGAAACCGCCGGCCGCGAGGTAGTCGGCAATGAGTTGCGAAAGCTGGGGCTCGTCCTCGACGATCAGTATGCGCTTAGCCATGTGGCGGAGCCTTCCTGAACGAGAGGCATATCTCGAGACCGCCTTCGGCCGCTCTGGAAGCACGTGCCGCTCCGCCCTGGACATTCATGCTCTTTCGAACCATCGCGAGTCCGAGTCCCGACCCTCCCCGCCCGCGCGCGCGGTCGCAGCGGAAGAATGGATCGAACAGCCTGGGCAGGTCCTGGTCCGGCACGCCGTCGCCGTCGTCGGAAACCAGGACCCGGACTTCGTTTTCGGTGGACCGCATCCGCATGGTAATGGCTATCGACGGCCTGCCTCCATGCTTGACGGCATTCTCGACGAGGTTCACGACTGCACGCCTGACAAGTTCCGGATCGGCCAAAGCGACCGAGCCATCCGCGTCCCGGCTTGTCTCCGTATCGAGTATGATCGAAACGCCTGGAAAGGAAGCGGTGAGCGAGGCGTGAACCTCCCGCAGGAAAGGGCCGATGACGATCGGCACCGTCCTCGCACCGGAACCCTCGAGGTCCAGGCTCGTGTATGAAAAGAGGGTATCGATGAGACCCTCGAGCTCGAGCGCCCGGTCGAGGATGGCCCCAAGGTAGCGTTCGCGCATGGCGTCGGTCGAGGCAATGCCGTCCCGGAGGCCTTCGGCATGGCCGCGGATCACGGAAATGGGCGTGCGAAGGTCGTGGGACACATGCGCGACGAGCTCCTTGCGGGTGGCTTCCTCGGCAAGCTGTCTCGCCAGCGCCGAGCGCAACTTTGCCCGCATCGTCTCGAAAGCAGCGGTCACTTCACCGAGTTCGTCGTCCTTGGCACGTTCGAGCGTAAAACCCAGGTCGCCATCGCCGATTCGCAACGCCGCATCCCTGAGCTTGGCCAGGGGGGTGACGATGCCCGATGCCGCCCACCAGGAGAGGAGGCCATTGCACAGGACGAGCACCGCGATGAAGAAGGCGGGAATCAATGAACGGAAACCACCCCTGCTCCAGTGGGCATCGTTCATGCCGTAGTCCATATGCATCGCCATGCCGAAGGTGAGCATCAGGAGCAGCACGGGTATGAGAACCATGAGGAAGAGCGCTATCCTGATGCGTCGCCGTATAGTCATTCACCACTCGGTTCTAGGTTGCGCCGCTCAGTAATGCATGCCCATTCCAAGGTAGCCCGGGCCGAAGTACGGATTCAACCTGGCCTTGCCCGATTCGATGGCAGCCTTCGCCCCGCTGGTCGCGGCAATCGATGACCAGTGACGGACACCCATGTCAACGATCATTCCGGCCACCATCACGCCCATCGCCGGGAGGTAGTCCTGGAGGCTGTGTGACATCAACGCGTCATGGATGTCCTGCTTCGAGCTGGAGAGGTAGTCGAGATTCTCGAAGCGCAGATCTGAAGGGAGAAGGAAATACGCGCCAGCGAGGGTGCCGGCCATGGTAGCGGCATGCATGGCGATGAACCCGATTCCTTCCGCGGTGTCGCCGTTCCTAAGCTGCCCGGCGCCCGGAAAAAGCATGGACATCCGGGCGGTGCTCCTGACATAGGCATCCTTCCGGACCGCGGCCTCGATCCGTGCCCGATAGCCAGTGAACTCGCTCACCGTCAGTTCGCCGATCGGGCGCGCGCCAAGCTCCGACTCGAGTGCTGTGATTTCGGCTTCGGCGTACTCGCCGGACAGGGCGAGCGGCCGTACTGCCGACGCCCTGCCGCGGCCAACCATCATTGGCTGCGCGAAAGCCGTCGCCGAGATTGCGAGAATTGCGTATGCAGCTATGAAAATTCGCTTCATGTTGACTCCTTGGATGAACAGTATACTCAGGATTTCAGGATATCGCGCATGTGGCGGTAGTCTTCTTCCGCGACCTCGCCTGCGACGAAGCGGCGCTCGAGCGCAGCCAACGCGCCATCCTTGCCATGGCCGCGGAATCCTGCCGCGATTCTCGAGACGAGGAGGACGACGAAAGCCAGGCACAGTACCCTCAATGCCATGGATGCGATTATGAACCAGTTCATGGATGTTCCTTCATTCCTGCAGCACTTCGAGACGATGTCGGTATTCCTCTTCGCTCAGGCGACCCTCGGCGAATTCCCGCCTGAGGACGGCAAGCGCATCCTTTTCGCCACGTGAATCGCCGGTCGACTGGTCGAAGCCGTCGCCGTGGCGGCGCTTGATCATGATCGCGCCAAAAACGACCACGCCAAGGAGTACCAGTGCGCCGCCAGCGAAATTGCCCGGGCCGTGCATGCCATAGTACCCGCCGCGGAACATCCCATAGCCTCGAGGGACAAAATTATCCGATGACCGTCCATCGGCCTCGAGCGCGGGACGACTGTCTCTGTCGACCCCGTTTGCCTGGTCCTGCCCCTGCCAGTAGTAATTCCCCATATGGCCTGGGTATGGCCAGCTCGATGGCGCCGCCAGGAACAGTGTCGTTCCAAGCGCCACTATCGCCAGTCCTGTGACAATAAGGGCGACGGTCATCATTCTCTTCTTGTTTGCCCGCATACGAACCTCCCATGATTCAATGTCTAGAGGGAACGTAACGCTCAAGTTCGAAGAGGGAATGTACTATTCATTACGAATTCCTTAACGGATTCCTCGGTTGCCTGCGGGATACCGGCAGTACCCAGCTGCCGTATGCTTCGTGGCTGCCATGGATGAAGCTGGTATCGAAGGCGTCCTCGAGGAGGTCGGGCGTCAGGACCTCGGCGGGCGGCCCGAAGGCGGATGACCCGTCGCGCCCGACCAGGAGGGCCAGGTCGGCGAAACGCCTGGCGGCGTTCACGTCGTGGACGCTGACCGCCACCGCCTTGCCCGCCCGTGCCAGGCCGCGCAGCAGCTCCATCAGTTCCATCTGCCTGCCTGGGTCAAGGTGGGCGGCCGGCTCGTCCAGGACGAGCAGCGGCGTGTCCTGGGCAAGGGCCCTGGCTATCATCACCCGCCTGGCCTCGCCTCCCGACAGCGACGAGAAGCTGCGGTCGGCGAACGCCGACGCGTCCATCGCATCGAGGGCCCGATCGATGGCCAGTTCGTCGTCCGCCCCGAACGGCGAGAAGCTTCCCCGTATCGAGTAGCGGCCCTGCGCGACAATGTCGCGGGATCGGTATGACCAGGCGGCCTCGGCGATCTGCGGTACCCAGGCGGCTATCCGCGCCCGCCTGCGCGGGGGCATGGCCTGGACCGCTTCCCCGCCAAGGGAGACTCCGCCTTCGAGCACCGGCAGCAGGCCGATGCATGTCTTGAGGAGCGTCGTCTTGCCGCAGCCGTTGGCGCCGAGCACGACGAATAGCGTCCCCGGAGCGATGCTGAACGAGGCCCGGCTGACCACCACGAGGTTGCCGTAGCCGACCGACAGCCCGTCCGCCTCGAGGAGCGGCCTCGCGTCCTGCGGGCCAGTGTTCATCGGGTTCCCCCGAGTCCGCCCTTGGCGATCTTGTAGATGAAGAAAGGCGCTCCTATCAGCGCGGTCATCGCTCCCACCGGCATCTCGATAGGCGCGAAGGCCGTCCTGGCGACGGTATCGGCGACGACGAGGAGAGTTGCGCCAGTAAGCGCCGCCGCCGGAATGAGGAGGGCGTGCCGCGGACCGACAAGCCTGCGCGCCAGGTGAGGCGATACGAGGCCCACGAAACCAATCGCACCGGACAGGGCGACCGCTGCGGATACCGACAGCGCGGCGAAGCCGCCCACGATGAACCGCGTCCTGACCGGCCGCATCCCGAGGCTGGTCGCCTCCTCGTCGCCGACCGACAGGAGGTCAAGCGCACGCGAGCTGGCGAGTGCAGCCGCGAAGCCGATCACCATCGCCGGCGCGGCGGCTGCCAGCTCGGGCAGGCCGCGGCCGGAAAAACCGCCGAGCAGCCAGAACCATGCCTGGTGCAGGTCCTTGTCCTTGAGCGCCAGTACTATCGACACGAGAGCCGAAAAGAGGGAACCAAGCGCGGTGCCGGCAAGGAGAAGGCTGGAGGCGTCCGAGCGGAGCCTCGTGGCGCCGGCGACGAAGTAGACCACGAGCGTCGCCGCCAGCCCTCCCGCGAACGCCGACAGGCCGATAGCCGAGAAGCCGAGCGCGCCGGCTCCCGAGCCGAAGCTGATGGCCAGCACTGCGCCGAAGGCCGATCCGCCCGAACTGCCTATCACGTAGGGATCGGCGAGCGGATTGCGGAAAAGTCCCTGGAATACCGCCCCCGACGCGGCGAGCGATGCCCCGACCGCGGCCGCCAGGCAGGCGCGGGCCAGGCGGAGCTTCGCTATCATCGCGATCGGGCCCGCCTGGTTCCCGGCCGCCCTGAAGAGCGCGGCGAGCGCCTGGGCCGGCGACAGCCTCACGGCCCCGAGCGCCAGCGATGCCGAGAAAGCGGCGGCCAGGGCCAGCGCAAGTCCCAGGTAGGCCATCGTCGCGCGGGCGCGTTCGCTATTCACGGCTGCCTGTACTGTTCGGGGTAGAGGCGCCTGGACATCAGTTCAAGGGCTTCGACGAATCGCGGACCCGCCCTGGAGACGATGTCGGCGTCGAAAAGCGCTACCTGTCTTGTCCTGACGGCCTTGAGCGACGACCAGCCCGGCCGCCTGGCGAGCCGTTCCAGGGTCACGGCGTCGCCGTGGCTCTCAGAGGACATGATCCAGTCAGGATCGCGGGCAAGCAGCGATTCGAAGCCGACCACCGGCCAGTCAGCCTTCGAGTCGGCGAAGCAGTTCCGGCCGCCCGCCGCCTCGATGATCTGGCCGATGAAGGTACCGGGTCCGGCGCTCATCAGGGGTTCGTCCCAGGTTTCCCAGAATACCAGTGGCCGCTTGCCCGTCGCGATGGCTGGGGTCCGCGCGCGCACCGCCTCGACCCGCGCCTTCATCGAGGCGACGAGGGCCGATGCGGCGCCGCTGTCGCCCGCGATGCGGCCGACCAGGTCAAGCGCCGCGTAGACCGACTGGAAGTCTGTCGACTCCAGCGCCGCGAACCTGAGCCCGGCGCGCTCGAACTCGACGGCGAGCTGGCCGTGGGCAGCCAGGTCGCCGAGCACCAGGTCGGGCCCGAGGGACAGTATCGTCTCGACGCTGACCGTCGAAGCCGAGAAGCCGCCGATCCTGGCGATCGAGGAGGCGGCGGCCGGGAAGTTGCAGTACGTGGTGACGCCGACGACCGAATTCCCGGCTCCGGCTGCGAACAGAATCTCGGTGATGGCAGGCGACAGCGACACGACGCGCCTCGCTTTGGCGGGCATGGACACGGCGACGCCGCGGGCGTCGGTGAAGGCAACGGCAGCCGAAGCGGACCCTTTAGGCGAGCCCTGGGCAATAGCGTTTGTCGCCACAAATGCGATCAGGCAAAGCATGGCGACCGTTTTCCGTTTCAAGGCATCCTCCTGTGTTCGAACGTCCGGCGCGGCGGCTTGCGCAAGGCCACGGACGGTCGAAGCGGAGGAACGATTCCTGATTGGTGCTTTTTCGACGGGCCGCCAGGATGGCGGACTATCGTTTTACGCCTGTACCACGAAGCGTTCCACGAGACTGGCGTGCAAGGGTATCCTGGCTTGCCGATCGCCTTGGCAGGCTTGCGGCATACAGTTACGGGCTAGCTCCGGCGTCTCACCGGATTCCCCCTCGTCATCGCCGTATACAAGGGCACTATAGGTATGTCCCGCGCCACGGTCAAGGGGCGTCTTGATGACGGATGTTCGCGGCATATGGATTGTCGCTATACTCCACCGATGGAACAAGCCATACAGAACGATTCCGGCTGCTTTTGCTGCGGGATCAACAACGAACACGGTCTCCACCTGGCATTCGCATATCCCGCCGACGGCGAGGCGGAGGCTACGCTCGTCGTGCCCGGGTACTTTTCGGGCTGGAAGAACATGACCCACGGCGGCTTCCTGTCGATGCTCCTTGACGAGGTGATGGCCCATGCCTGCATCCACGTAGCCAATTCCCCCACTGACCGGACGGCCGTCACCGCGGAGATGACGGTGCGATTCAGGAAGCCGGTCGAGACGGGAACCACGGTACGGATCGCAGGCAAGGTGATGGAGACGAAGGGTCGAATCCTGTCGACGCAAGGCTGGGTCTACGATGTTTCCGGAGAGGTCGCCGCGGAAGCCCGGGCCCGCTTCCTGATTTCCAGCCAGGCGTAGTCCGGACGACACGGTCGTCGTCGGATCGCCGGGTTGCCCGGGCAGCCCGGGCGAGCCTATACTGCCGTCATGGAGCTGTTGACAACCTCTGCCCGTGACCTCGACCGGGCCGCGGAAGCGATACGGGCAGGCCTGCTGGTCGCCATACCCACCGAGACGGTCTACGGCCTCGGAGCGGATGCCTGGAACAGGGTAGCGCTCGCGCGCGTCTTCGAGGCAAAGAGGCGGCCGAGCTTCGACCCCCTGATCGTCCATGTGGCCGAGCCAGGCGGCGCGGCCGAGGTCGCCGACCTGTCGGTGCCCTACGCGCGGGTCCTGTCGGAGCGCTTCTGGCCGGGTCCGCTGACCATGGTCCTGCCGAAGCGCGACCGCGTACCCGACCTGGCGACGAGCGGCCTGCCAACGGTGGCCGTCCGCTGCCCCGCGAACACGTTCGCGAGGCAGATAATCCGCCGCTCGGGCGTACCAGTCGCCGCGCCAAGCGCCAATCCCTTCGGCTACCTTTCCCCGACCCGGGCCGAGCACGTCGTGGCCCAGCTCGGCGACCGCGTCGACTTCATAGTCGACGGCGGCCGCTGCCCGGTCGGCGTGGAATCCACCGTCCTCGACCTGTCATCCGACCCGCCGCTCGTGCTACGCCCGGGCGGACTGCCGGTGGAACTGCTGGCCGACATCATACACGGCCTGGCGGTTTATGACAGGGCGACCACCAGCCCGACAGCACCGGGGCAGCTGCCGAGCCACTATGCGCCCGCGCGGCCCCTGTACCTCGTCGCCTCCGGCGGCCTGCCCGGCGCGGTGCCAGGGGGCACGGCCGCCGCTTTGTGCTTTGGCGTCGAATCGACCCGGGCCGCGCTGCGCTCGGGGCGCTGGGCCAAGGTCGTCGACTTGTCACCAAACCGAGACCCTGTCCAGGCTGCTGCCGCCTTGTTCGACATCCTGCACGAACTGGATGCCGCGCTCTTCGACGAGCTGTGGGCCGAGCGACTGCCCGACCTCGGGCTAGGCCTCGCGGTCAACGACAGGCTGTACAAGGCCTCGGTCAAGTAGGGGAAGGGAGTCGGCCTCGTGGATTTTGCCGGCAGCCTGGTGCCGGAGCGATCCTGGAGCTGCAGGTGTTTCCACAGTATTGCCATTCGGCTCGGTTGGCTGGAAAACGCGCCAGGCAAGAATTATGATTTACTCATGATTGCCCATGGACACGATCTGGAAAAGCGAACATCACTCACTCACTCACTCACTCACTCACTCACTCACTCACTCACTCACTCACTCACTTCGTAGATTTGCCGGAGGAGCTGGCATGTGTCCCTGCCTTCCTTCCGAACTACCACCTGGTCGAACATATGGCTTGCCGGTATACAGAGGAGTAGCATAATGGCTGCCGCTCAAGGCAAGAGGACGCTTCTTCTGGTGGAAGATGAAGTAATCATAGCCCTTGCTGAAAAAATGTCTCTTGAGAAGTATGGGTACACCGTTATTTCGGTGTACACCGGGGAAGAAGCGATCGCGGCGACAGAAGATACGTACAAGATCGACCTGATTCTCATGGACATCGACTTGGGCAAGGGCATCGATGGCACGGAAACAGCTAAAATGATTCTTGAAAGCCATGACCTGCCCGTTGTTTTCGTTTCGAGCCATACAGAGCAGGAAATTGTCGAAAAGACAGAAAAGATCACCTCGTACGGTTATGTCGTCAAGAACTCGTCGATTACCGTGCTTGACGCGTCGATAAAGATGGCCTTCAAGCTGTTTGAAGCAAGAAAGTCAATCTCGCAAAGCGAATTGAAACAAAAAACCATGATAGCCAATATATCCGACGTCATCGGCATCTTGGGCGTTGACGGAATAATGAAATATGCAAGTCCCAACGTGGAGAAGTGGTTCGGCTGGCTACCGGAAGACCTGGTAGGAACCGACGGCTGGTTGACGATCCATCCTGACGACCTGGAACGCATCAAGAAAGTCTTTCGCGTACTGCTTGGAGAAGACAATGCATCAACGATGGTGGAGTACCGGTATGTATGCAAAGATGGCGCTTGCCGGACGATTGAACTCACCGCCACCAACCTGGTAAACGATCCGGTTCTGGGAGGAGTACTACTGAACTATCATGACATTACCGGGCGTAAACAGGTGGAAGAAAACCTGCGGACCCATCAGATCGAGCTGCAGATGCAGAATGACGAACTGCGCGATAAACAGGCGGATATCGAGGCTTTGCGTCTGAGGTATTTTGATTTATACGACATGGCGCCGGTAGCATATGTTAGCCTGGACGTAACAGGGCTGATCAAGGGAGCAAACCTGACCGCCGCCAATCTCCTTGGAGTTACCCGGCACGATCTTGAAAAAATCAGTTTCAGCAAATTCATCGACGCAGACGATCAGGATATCTACTACCTGCTCCGAAAGAGGCTCTTCGATACGGGTGGTCCGCAACATTGCGAGCTGCGGATGCTGCGGAAGGATGGAACCGTTTTTCCTGCCTATCTGAAAGCCGTCAAGGTTCAGGAAGAAACTGGCGCGACTGTGTGTCGCGTAGTGGTTGTGGAACGTGAGCGGAACGAGTCTCTGGAAATCCGGAAGGGAGATCCGCGATGAAAAAAAGTAAGCTTGCCATGGCGGAAGAAGAAGTCGAACCGGCAGAGGATGCAACCGCCTTGGATACCGGGTTCCCCGTCGTCGGAATCGGCGCATCCGCCGGAGGGCTGGCCGCCTTCGAGGCGTTCTTTGCCGGCATGCCCGCCGACGTCGAGCCGGGCATGGCTTTCGTACTGGTACAGCACCTGGCGCCGGACCACAAGAGCATCCTGACCGACCTCATCAGGCGCTATACCCGCATGCAGGTATTCGAGGTCGAAGACGGCATGAAAGTGAATATCAACTGCGCTTACATCATACCGCCGGGATACGATATGGCCTTCCTGAACGGGTGCCTGCACTTGCTTGAGCCCGCGTCCCCCCGGGGCCAGCGCTTGCCCATAGACTTCTTTTTTAGATCGCTGGCCCAGGACCAACGGGAACGGTCCATTGCCATCGTTCTTTCCGGAACGGGCTCGGACGGCAGCCTGGGTGTGCGCGCCATAAAGGGCGAAGCCGGCATGGTAATGGTCCAGAGCCCGGAAAGCTCCGAGTACGACGGCATGCCCCGCAGCGCCATCGCCACCGGCATGGTTGACTTTGAACTACCTCCGGCCGAGATGGCTGCATCCCTCATCTCCTACGCCGCCCACGCCTTTGGAAAGGTACCGCTCGAAACCATAACTACTACGGCAAATGTGAATTCCATCAAGAAAGTTTTCATTTTGCTCCGCGACCAGACCGGCCACGATTTTTCCCAGTACAAGCCGAACACCATCATGCGGCGCATAGAGCGACGCATGGCAGTTCACCAGATTGACAGGCTGGACGCGTACGTCAAGTATCTACAGAGCGCCAGCGACGAAGTGCAGGCGCTGTTCCGTGACATGCTGATAGGCGTTACCAATTTCTTCCGCGATCCCGAGGCCTTCGCCGCGCTGGAGGAATCGGCAATCCCCAAACTCTTCGAGGGCAAGAGTACGGGCTCGGTCATCCGGGGCTGGGTTCCCGGGTGTTCCACCGGAGAAGAAGCCTATTCCTTGGCCATGCTGCTTGTGGAATACATGGGCAAGCTCAAAAAAAGCTTTTCCCTGCAGATCTTCGCCACCGACATCGATCCGCTGGCCATTGCCGTGGCCCGCGCCGGTGTCTATCCGGCAAGTATCGCGGCGGACATTACCTCGGAAAGACTGGCCCGTTTCTTCTCGGTGGAACCTGCCGGAGAGGATGGGCCGCCGCTTTCGTACCGCATCAACAAGAACTTGCGCGACGTGCTGATCCTCTCGGAACAGGACGTGATAAAGGATCCGCCCTTCTCCAAACTTGATATCATCAGTTGCCGCAACCTGATGATCTACCTGAACGGCGAACTGCAGAAGAAGCTCGTTCCGCTCTTCCACTATGCGCTTAACCCGGGCGGAATGCTTTTCCTTGGAACGTCTGAAACAGTCGGCGAATTCGTCGACCTCTTCGGGGTTGTGGACCGCAAGGCAAAGCTGTACCAATGCAAGAGGAATTCGCTGGGCGTGAGGTACATGGCTCTGGGCGGTTTTCTCCCTCCCCTGGCAACCTCGGTAACATCGTCTCCGCGTCCTACAGCGAAAAAGGGCAAACTGACGGCAAGGCCTCGTTGCGGGTACTAGCCGAACAGACGCTGCTCCGGAAACTTGCGCCTTCCTGCGCCCTCGTCAACAGCCAGGGTGACATCTTTTACCTGCACGGCCGTACGGGAAGGTACCTTGAGCCTGCCACAGGCGAAGTCAGCACATACAATATCTTGAAAATGGCCCGCGAAGGGCTGAAGATGGAACTGACCACCGCCCTGCATAAAGCAGTCCACACCAAGGAGACCGTCAGCTGCCCAGGTCTCCGGGTCAAGACAAACTCCCATTTTACCCCGGTTGACCTGAGCGTCTGTCCCGCAGTGGAAGATTCAGCGGACCCGTCTTCAGCTACGCTGTACCTGGTCATGATGAAGGAAGGCCAGGCCGTCGCGGCAAGCGAGGATCAGGAGCTTTGCGCGCAGGGGGGCGGCTCTTTGGATGGTATCGTCGCTTCCTTGAAACAGGAACTGAAGGCAAAGGAGGAATATCTCCAGAGCGCCAACGAGGAACTGGAGACATCAAACGAGGAGCTTAAATCTTCGAACGAGGAAATGCAGTCGGTAAACGAGGAACTGCAGTCCACCAACGAGGAACTTGAAACCTCCAAGGAAGAACTCCAGTCGGTGAACGAGGAACTGGCCACGGTCAACGTGGAGCTGCAGACCAATGTGGTGGACCTGACCACGCTCAACAACGACATGAACAACCTGCTGGCAGGCACCGGAATCGCCACCGTTTTCGTTGACCACCAAATGCACATCCTGCGCTATACCCCTACGGCCAACGAAATCATCAACCTGGTCAAGAGTGATGTCGGCCGCCCCATATTTCATTTCGTAAACAAGCTTGTAGGCTACGAAAGCATGATCGCCGACATCCAGGCTGTGCTGGATACCCTGATTCCCAAGGAAGTCGATGTAAAGACCACCAAAGGAAATTGGTTCACCATGCGCATCCTGCCGTACCGCACGGTGGACAATGTCATAGAAGGCGCGGTGATAACCTTCGTGGATATTACCGACAGGAAACACGCGGATGAAGTGATAAAATCCCTTCTCGCGGAAAAGGAACTGATCCTCAGGGAAGTCCACCACCGCATCAAGAACAACATGAACGCCATGACTGCCATACTGAGTCTTCAGGCCCGGAAAATGGAAGACAGAGCCGCCGTCGCCGCATTCGAGGACGCGGGGGAGCGAATGCAGAGCATGCAGGTGCTCTACGACATGCTGTACCAGTCGGCATCTTTTTCAGAGCTGTCCATCATGTCCTATCTGCCGACCCTCGTCGACGCCCTGCTGCCGAATTTCCCGGGCTTTGAGTCGGTCACCGTCGAGAAGCGCATCGATGATGTCATCCTCGACGTCAAGCATCTGCAGCCGCTGGGCCTTATCGTCAACGAGTTGCTGACGAATAGCATGAAATATGCCTTTACTGATGCGGGAGGGGGACACATCGTGGTTTCCGCGACGCGGGCGGCCGGAAGGTTGATTGTCGTCGTCCAGGACGACGGAAAAGGCCTCCCGGAATCGGTCAGCTTTGAAAACCCGTCCGGCTTCGGCCTCCGGCTCGTCCAAACGTTCACGAAACAGCTGCAAGGCACCATACGGATCGAGCGCGGCAACGGAACGAAGGTCATCCTGGAGTTCGACTTGTAATCACGGGCCGGCCCTTGCCTATACGCCCGGCAGCCAGCGTGCCAGCGGAAGAGATTTTCTAGTCACCGCCAGAGCGCCTCGGGATAGCGACCTCCGGCGACCAGTTCGCGTAAGCGCCGCGCAACCATGTCGCGGTCTTCGCGGTAGGTCATCCCGAACCACTCGGAGTCGGCCGGGAGCGCGCGTACGCGCAATGAGCGCTGCCCGATCAAATATCCTACGGCGCTCGGGAGGTAGGCCTCCGCCTTGGGCTCATCCGCGCTGGCTTGGAGGAACCGGCTGAAATACGATTCGATGCCGCCCAGTGCCTGACGCTGGAAACCCCAGAAATTCATCGACACCGGCGTTTCCGGGGCAAGTTCCGCTCTTGTTCCGGATGGCTGTTCGGCGAATATCGTATCGCCCTGTCTCCGTATCGCGGTAAGTTCCTCGATCTCGATAAGCTCGCCGTCCTCGACCCGGCAGGCGCCCCGCGCGACCGTCCCCGACGGGCTCAGCGTACGGTCCAGGCGATAGGGCACGAGGGCGCCGAGGGGAGGCAAGCCCTCGCTGTCCGCCTGCAGCGATGACAGGAAGGAACCCATCGCGACGAATGCTTCGCGGCCGTAAAAATCGTCGGCATTGATTACCGCGAAAGGCCCGTGGATATTTTCCCGCGCGCAAAGCACCGCGTGCGTCGTGCCCCATGGTTTGGTACGACCGGCGATTCGTGCCGCTTCCATTGACGCGGAAGGGATCAGGCTGTCCAGCTCCTGGAACGCAAGGTCCCAGCTGACGCGGTTTCCCATGCGCGCGAGCACGGTGGAGCGGAAGTCCGCCTCTATGGCGGCGCGAATGATGAAGACGACGTCTGAAAACCCCGAGCGCAGGGCGTCGTAGACGGAGTAGTCCAGCAGGGTCTCGCCTTCCCCGCCTATGGCGTCTATCTGCTTGACGCCGCCGTAGCGGCTTCCCATTCCCGCCGCCAATACGAGTAGTGTCGGTCCTTCCATGCTAGACCCTCCTTTTTCCAGTCCATTCACCGAGGCTCGCTGCAAGAGTCGAGGAGTCGACGAAGAGCTGAGCGCGCAGGCCAAGCTCTCCTGCGGCGCGGACGTTTCCGGCGTCGTCGTCGGTGAAGAAGGCCTCGTTCGGCTCGCACGACTCGGCGTCCAGGATGCAATGCCAGAACGCCGGGTCTGGCTTGATGACGCCCATCCTGTGCGATGCATACACCGCGTCGAAACACGCGTAGTGCTTGCAGGCGAGGTGCGACTCGTAATGCGCGTGCATGGTGTTGGTTCCGCATACGACGCGCCATCCGTTCGATCGCAAGGCCGCGATGACCGCGTACGTGCCCTCGTCCGGTTCCGGGCGGAAGAACGCGGCCCATAAATCTTCCTGCACCGCCAGACCCGTTCGGGCGTTGAAACGGGTCCAGAAAGTACCCGGCGATATTGTTCCCTTCATGAGCTCGGCTATGTCTCCCGTGTTGTACGGGGATGTGCGTATGTCCGACGGGTCCGCGAGCGTGCCACGGAAGAAAGCGTCGACGCCAATACCAAGCGACGCGGCCATTTCAGGAATGCACGCGACGTTCGACGTAACGACTCCGCCCATGTCGAAAATGAAAAGCTTCATGAAACCCGCCCCTTTGACGTTGAGGGTCCAGAATAGACAGAGGCAGGGACTGAATGCAAGCGCGGTGACTGAAGAATGTATTGATATAGTGATGCAAATCGTTTTACACAGGCAGAAAATGGCATTATGCTTCTGCCGAAGCGGCATGAATTGACTGCTTCCTGGAGGTTTTGCAATGAAGAGAAGCGTTTTCATTCTCCTTTGCCTCGCCCTCGCCTTGAGCGCATGGGCAGCTCCGACAAAGGTAGTCGTCTACACAGCTCACGAGGATTCTATCCTCAACGCCCTCGCTCCCCGTTTCGAGAAGGAGACGGGGATCAAGCTTGAATACATCAAGCTTGGTTCGGGTGATATTTTCAAGCGTGTGGAAGCCGAGGCCGCCAATCCCCAGGCCGACGTCATCTGGTCCGCCGGTGGAGAGCAGATGGAGGCCGATAGCGCGATACTCGCTCCGTACACCCCCAAGGAGTGGAGCAAGATCCAGCCGGTTTTCAAGGTAGGAACCAACTGGCTTCCGTATACCGGCATCATGAATGTCTTCATCGTCAATACGAAGATGCTCACCGCTGACAAGATGCCTAAAAAGTGGACGGATCTTGCCGAGCCCCGCTTCGCCAAGCTCATTTCCTCCGCCCGCGCCGACAAGTCTGGCTCCGCCTACATGCAGCTCTGCAACACCCTCTTGATCTACAAGGACAAGGGCTGGGACACGTACAAGGGCATCATGAAGAACATGGTGATCTCGGCGAGTTCCGGTTCCGTTCCCAAGTTCGTCAATGACGGCGAGCAGGCCGTCGGCATCACCCTCGAAGACAACGCCTATCGCTACGTCCTTGGCGGCGGCCCCGTCAAGATCGTCTATCCAACCGACGGAGTGGTCGCGGCCCCCGACGGAATCGCGCTCATCAAGGGCGCTCCCAATCCCGAAGCCGGCAAGATATTCATCGACTGGTGCCTCTCCAAGCCCACCCAGGAATACCTGGTCGGCGCGATGTTCCGCCGCTCCGTCCGCATTGACTGCAAGGATCCGGAGGGACTGCCCGCCCTGAAGGATATCGTGACCATCCCCTACGACTTCAAGTGGGCGGCCACGAACAAGGTGGATTTCATGAAGAAGTTCGTCGATCTGGCCATGGAACTAGGGCTGTAATCGGAAGCTCTTCTTGCGGGCCGATCATCGGCTCGCGTTGCGCCGGGGCGACGAACCCCGGCGCAGCTATCGGCACGCGAATTCCAAGGATACAGGAATGCTTGATCCGGGATCTTCACTGATGGGGGCCTATGGCCCATGGGTCAATGAACGGGTTTCCGCAAAAGAAAAAGAATACTCCTTTCTGAACGACCGGTGGAGCGAAGCATCCGACTGGAGCAGGGAAGCAAGGGAGGTCTTTGCCTCGCATGTCCTTTTGCAGGACCTGGGAGTTCCAGCGGTAAAAGTCACGGAGAAGAGGATTTTCGACGGGCTTGAAATAGAGGAGCTGACCTGGAACCTGCCGTACGGACCCGCTACCCGGGCGTATTTCCTCAAGCCGGCCGGGGCTACGGGCAGGATTCCCGCCATCCTCGCGCTTCATGATCATGGAGCCAACAAGTATTTCGGAAAACAGAAAATAGCCGAAGTTGGCGGGAACGTTCATCCAATGCTTCAGAATTACCGGAAGCTCTACTACGGAGGCAGGCCCTGGGCAAATGAAATTGCCAGGAGGGGATACGGGGTTCTGGTGCATGATATTTTCCCTTTTGAAAGCAGGAAGATGCTGCCTTCCGGGATACCCGGCTTTGTCGTGGAACGGATGATGCTCAGGCCGGAAGAATTACGGGAGCTAAGCCCCGAGAGCATCGGTTCGGGGAGTGCCTGCACCGCGTACGATGTATCATCGAACGAGACAGAAACGGAGATTGACCGCTACAACGCCTTTGCGGGTCAATACGAATCGACGATAGCCAAATCCCTGTTCTGTGCAGGTCTTACTTGGCCTGGAGTCGTCCTTGCCGAGGACAGGGCGGCCCTCGGGTATCTTGCGTCGCGGACTGATGTCGATCCTGACCGCATCGGTTGCGGCGGGCTTTCGGGAGGCGGGCTGAGGACAAACTATCTTGCCGGGAGCGATTCCCGCGTACGCTGCTCCGTCACCGCGGGCTTCATGACGAGCTGGGCGGATTTCGCCATGCATTCCGCATTTACCCATACCTGGATGATCTATATCCCCGAACTACCCGTATTCATGGACTACCAGGATATCCTTTCCATGCGGGCGCCCCTGCCATCGCTGGTACTGGCTTCGGATCAGGATCCTCTGTTCAGCCAGGATGAAGTGCGGAGGGCCGAGGCGGGACTCGTCGCAGTTTACCGGAAAGCCGGGGCACCGGAATGCTTCCGGATGTCGCATTACGATGGCCCGCATCAATTCAGTGTTGCCATGCAGGAAGAGGCCTTCGCCTGGTATGACCGATGGCTCTGAACCGATGGCTCTGAAAGGAAAGAATCGTGGATGAAACGGACCGCGTGGCAGGACGGGCCATCAAGGCCGTCATTTTCGATTTCGGGAACGTCCTCTGCCGGCTGGACAGGTCGGCGGGCAACCGCGTGCTTGCCGGACACAGCGCCCTGTCGCCCGAGGAAGTCGACAGGAAGCTGTGGGGCGGAGCCCTTGAGCGCGATGCGGAAACAGGGAAGATCGATTCGCGCGCCCAGTTCGAGCGGATACGCGAGGCGCTCGGATCTGAGCCGTCATGGAGTTATGAGGAATTCACCCGCGAATACATGGCGTACATTCTGCCACACCCCGATGGCGAGGCCGCGCTGGTCGGCGCGGCGAAGGCGGGTCTCCGGACTTTCATCCTTTCCAACACCTCATTTCTCCATGCCCGCGGCATATTCCAGAATGAAAACCTGGCCACGATCCCGGAGCTGCATGCCCTTTCCTACAAGATCGGCTTCATGAAACCCGATCCGCGCTGCTGGGTCTGGATACTCGACAGGGCAGGACTCCGACCGGAGGAATGTGTGTACGTCGACGACATACAGGCCTATTGTGACGCGGCCACGGCTCTGGGCATTATCTCGATACGATACGACCCCGAAACCGACAATCTTTTACAAAAACTCGAGACGGTACTATAATCCGGAGGAAGTCGTCTCCATGGGGGCGATCGCCATCAAGCGAACCGATTCGAAAAGCGGGGAGAGCGATGACAAGCATCCGAATAGTCGATCTGGAAAAGCACTTTGGCGACGTCAAGGCGCTCGTCGATGTCAACCTCGTCATCGAGAAAGGCGAGTTCTTCACCCTTCTCGGACCGTCAGGCTGCGGAAAGACCACCCTGCTGCGGACGATTGCCGGTTTCTATCGGCAGGATCACGGCGAGATATGGCTCGGCGACGAGTGCGTCGACAGGTTGCCGGCGTACAAGCGTGATACCGGCATGGTCTTCCAGAATTAT
>PGXR01000284.1 GCA_002839245.1 Spirochaetae bacterium HGW-Spirochaetae-7
CCTTGCCTGTTCCCGCCTCGGGTTCGCCTCGGCAGCTCGGGCTTTTCAGGGCGATGCTTTCCGGCGTGCTCGACCCGGACAAGCTCGACTATCTCAACCGGGACGCATGGGCGTGCGGCGTGCCGTACGGCTTGCAGGACGTAGATTTCACGCTGCAGCATTCTGGCCTGGACGACTCGGGGCGTCCTGGCGTCACCGAACGCGGCGTCATGGCCGTCGAGGCAGTGTTGTTCTCCAAGTACCAGATGTACCGGGCCGTGTACTGGCACAAGTCGGTGCGGGCGGCGACGTCCATGATAAAGAAGGCGGTCATCGAGGACCTGGCTTCTGGCGCGGTCCTTCCAGCCGAGCTATACGGGCTTGACGACCAGGGCTTCTATTCGCTCATGGCCGAACCCGGCAGGGACCGGCGGGGCATGATCAGGGCCGTCCACGAAGGCGCTGTGATGAAGGCAAGGCTCGAGCTGCCTTTCGACGAGTCCAATCCTGCGCACCGCAGGGCTGCCGACTTCTCCCTTCGCCCGGCGATGGAGTCCGGGATAGCGGAGTTGGCCGGAGTTCCCGAGGTCGTCATCGATGTTCCCGAACCCATATCGTTCGAATCGGACCTGCCAATCATCGGTACGGGCACGTCATTCTCCACCTGGGCCACGGTGTTCAGGCCCGACGTCGTTGCCTCGTTCACCCGGTCGCTGCGGGTACTTCGCGTCTTCTCGATGGCCGGGGCGGACTCCGGCGGCGCCGACCGGGTGGCGGAAGCCGCGGTCGAGGTACTCGCTGCCCGTTGAAACATGCAAGAGCGGGCTTCCGCTTGCGTAACTCGCCAAAATCGATACACTGGTGGATGAGACAACCCTGAAAATACCGGCCAGGCCGTCGGAGGAAGCGCCATGGACATCCACAACCTGATGGAAGACGTCGTTCTCGACACCGTGAACGAACTGTTCGACGCGAAAGTGCAGGGCGATTCCGCCGCCTGGTGCACCTGCAGGCAATGCAGGATGGACGTGGCGTGCTTCGTTCTCAACAGGCTGAAGCCCGAGTACGTGCTGTCGGGCAGGGGCGTCGCCTACTCGGAGATCGATTACGGCGAAAAGCTCCAGCGCGGCGCCGACGTCGCATCCCTCGTCAAGGAAGGCTGGGCCAGGATCAACGCCGCCCCGAGGCCGAACCACTCCCACCGCTCCGGCGATGAATGCCAGGATGTTCCCGTAGGCCCGGTTTTCAACGTTCGGCCGATCATGGGCCGCCTGTTCAACGGCTCCACCTTCGAGCCAATAATAGACGCCAACATATCGCTCGTCGACGAGACCGGCCTCGTCAAGATGATGGATTCCAACTGGCCGAATCCGTATCCGCTCGCGAAAAATACCAACGGCACCTTTACCTTTTGGCCGTTCCCGGTCACGAGCGCCAGGATTGGCGAATCCAGGCGCTTTTCGTTCACCATCGTCGCCAGTCCGGAAGGCTACGAGGATCTGTCGCATTTCGAGGAACTCGAAGAGGTCTCGGATCCTGCGCCTATCTGCCAGTTCTCGCTGCAGACGGTCCACCGACTCCGGGACCTGTACGTCTTCCCGAAGTAAGCCGCGGAAGCTTCAGTAAGCCGCGGAAGCCTCAGGACATCCCGCGCAGCTCCGAGGCGGGCACCAGTTCGAGGTACTGCAGCACGTCGAGTTCTCCACGTTCCTCGGTTCGCCTGATCTTCCACACCCGGTAGGCTATCATCCTGCCGCCGGGCGGCGGGACAGGTACCTCAAACCCGTTCATGTCCACAAGCTCATCGACGCGCAACAAACGTTGCGTCTCCTGTCGATCGCCGTCGGGGTATACGAGCCAACGCGTTTCAGTAGTCATGGCCGGATTCTATACAGCCCTCCGGCGAGACGCAAGCACCGGCAATCAAGCCCGGAAACGCACTATCGGCCACTCCTCTACGATGGTAAAGCCGATATTATGGGGATGTCCGCACAATCGTTTCGCTACTACTAAACGCGTGTGTAGCATATTTTGCCAAAAATAATTCTGTCTAGTACTACTCATGCATTGATTCCGTTGACAATGGAAGCCTGTACGTTAGTATATAGAGGAATTGTGGGAAAAAGTGGGAGAAAAAGGGAAGCAGTGGAATGGAACTGGTAACAGGCGAGTTCAGGAACACCCTAGACGACAAAGGACGGCTCTCCCTGCCGGCGAAACTACGCGCCGGACTGGATGGAGGCGTCCTCGTCGTCACGCAGGGCGTTGACGCCTGCCTGTGGCTGTTCACTCCCGAGCGCTGGAACGCGTTGTCTGAACAGCTGTTCGCCTCCACGAGCCTTTTTCACCAGCAGGCGCGCATCATCCAGCGCAGGATCATCGCCCCGGCCCAGG
>PGXR01000015.1 GCA_002839245.1 Spirochaetae bacterium HGW-Spirochaetae-7
TCGCTGTCTCCGCTGAAAGGATTCCGGGGCCCTGCCAGGGCTTCACCAAGATACGGATGACTGGGGCCAGGCCTTCCAGGAGTTGCGGCATGGCAAGAAAAGTGACGAAAGCCGAACTGATCGACGCTCTTCATGAACGCTCGACCATCGGCCGTAAAGACATCCACGCTCTCATTGACGGGCTGTTCGAAGAAATAAAGAAAGCCATACTCGACGAGAAGGCTGTGGAGTTGCGCGGTTTCGGCACCTTCGAGGTACGTATTCGGAAAGGCCGCAAGAGGGCTCGCAATCCCAAGACGGGTGAACCCGTGTCGGTATCCGACCATGGCGTTGCCGTTTTCAGGCCAGGCCGCGAGCTCAAGCAGGAAGCTTGGAAGATCGGCGCCGCGGGCGCTTCCGCCCCAGATGCGACCGCATCCTCCGAAGACTAGCCTGGGACGGCGACCTCCGGCCGTCGTCCTGTTCATCATCTCGGTACTTCTTTACGCCGCTCCGTTCGTTTGGCGCTCTCCATTGGCGCCTTATTTGTCGTTCGTTGCTCTGATCCCGGCTTTCGAGTTGCTCGCGAGGACGAAGCCCGGCTGGGCAGCCCTCCAAGGAGCGCTCGCTGGAGCCGCGATTTTCGGACTCGTCTGCCCATGGCTCGCGGCATATCATCTTGGCGCCATCCTTTTCGTCATCGGGCTTGAAGCGACCTGGTTCTCGGTCGCGTTCGCTTCGATTTCTGCGGTACTTCGAACGCGCAGCCGTTTCTCGATCCCCGCTGCCGTTTTCACCTGGGCCGTGATCGATATCGGCCGTTCCGTCGGTTTCCTCGCCTTCCCCTATGGATCCCTGCCCTACTCGCTGGCGTACAGCAGGGCCGCGCTGGTCCTGGCATCGATCGGGGGAGTCCCCCTCGTCGGACTCGCCATAGCCGGCGCCAACGCGTCTTTTTTGGCTGCGATACGGCGGTTCCAGCAACCTGGAACAGGACGGTTCGCCGCGGTGGCCAAGCGGGCGGTGCTCGGTACTGTCTGTGTCGTATTTACCCTGGCCGCCGGGAAGGCACCTGCCACGGCTGCCGTGAAGGACGGCAGGCAGATTTTAGCTTCAGTCAAGCCCGAGTCGCCGCTGCAGCCCGGTTGGTTCAGGGTCGCCCTGATTCAGCCAGCAGTCATGGAACAAGAAAGCGTCAGCGACTATTCTGCCGGATTCAAGCGAATAGCATCGCTGAGCGAAGAGGCCCTGGACTACAATCCCGATCTCGTCGCCTGGTATGAGACGGCAATCGTCCCTCCGATAGACTGGCACCTTAGGCATCGCCCCGACCGGGATACCTACGAATTCGTTTCCGGGGTCGATGATTTCATCGCGGCCTTCCCGGCTCCGCTCCTCGTGGGGAACGGCTACGCTCCGCCCGACGACCTGGCTCGCTCCGTCGAATACAATTCTGCGGTTCTGTACGAAGGCGGCAGGATCGAGGGACGGTATGACAAGGTCAAGCTGGTGCCGTTTACAGAATATTTCCCGTACGAGAAGCTTTTCCCCGGTCTGACCCGCTGGCTCATCGACAAGTTCGGCTATTTCTGGACTCCCGGACCTGGTCCAACAATACTTGCATCGGGAAAAAGCCGTTTTGCGGCTCCCATCTGCTTCGAAGACTCTTTCGGACGATACATGGCTTCGTTCGACGCGCCGGATTTCTACATCGTCCAGACCAACGATTCGTGGGCAAAATCAGCGTCGATGCAGGAGCAGCACCTAGCGATGTCGATTTTCAGGGCCACCGAAACGGGGGCGATACTGCTGCGCGTCGCCAACACTGGTTCGACGGCGGTAATAGCGCCAAACGGCCATGTCGTGGCCTCGTTACCCCCCTTCGAACCCGGCACGCTCCTTGTTGACATACCGTTGGGCTCCGCCGTGACGACCTTGTATGAATCCGGCGGCAAGAACGTGGATATCGCCATTCTATGCATAGCTTTAGCGCTGGTCATACTTTCAGGCTCGACACGGGGGACAGCCTTTCGCATTGACAATAACGACATCGTATAGGAAAATGATCCGCGCCTCCCCGCAGGCGCACGTCAATCCACGCGGATGCGGTACAGAAACAAACAATCGAACCCCGAGCGCACATCGATGATTGGAGAATTACCCGTGAACACCAAGAAGCGGATTTTGGTAGTTGATGACGAGCAGATCAATCTTGAATTTTTCGAGGTAATGCTCTCGAAGCTCGGTTTCGATGTCCACCTTGCCGAGAACGGCCAGCAAGCTTTGGAATCCGTTCGCCGGCTCCATCCCGACCTCGTCATACTGGACAACATCATGCCCAGGCTGAGCGGCTGGGAAGTGACAAAGATCTTGAAGTCGTCGCCTGAATATGCCGATTTCGCAGATACTCCCATCATCATGTTCTCCGCGCTCGATGACGTGAAAGACAAGGTGGAAGGCCTTGAGCTTGGCGCAGACGACTATATCACCAAGCCGTTCAATTTCGCCGAGGTGCTTGCCAGGATCCGCGCCGTCCTGCGCTCCCACGAGCTGCTCGGCCAGCTGGAGAATCGGGAAAAGCGCCTGCACGTCGGTGATGCAACCGTCGCCGAGCTGTCGTCGGCACTGTCGAAGATACACCGCGCGCTCCAGGCCATAGAGAAAGCGCCTGACCTCGGCACGGCCCGGAAACACGCTACCGAAGGCACTGACATCCTGAGAGAGCTCGAGCCTCGAGTACTGGCGCTGAGGAACGAATCCGACGATTTGCGCAAGCTGGCCTCCGACGTCGTCCGGCACGCCTCCAGGAAGGAGCCCCTATGATCAGCGACGATAAAAAGAAAGTGCTAGAGCTGTTCGCGGAAGGAAGGAGACTCTACAAGCTGCTTGATTTCACCGAAGCCTCCAAGCGGTTCGCTGCGGCGTTGGCCATCGATCCTGAAGACGGACCTTCCAAGGTATATCTCGAGCGCTGCAACCACTACGCCGTCGAACCTCCTGACGAGGACTGGGATGGCGTCTTCGTTATGAAGCACAAATAGGGAGGTTTTTCAAAACGCGTACGCATTTTGAAAAAGCTTGAACCGATTCTTCGCATTTCTTGCCATTGGCGATAAATGCTCCGCCAGCGCTCTGGCGAAAACCGCAAAACCGGTTTCAAAGGCAACGGACTTTTGATCTCGGACCACAAGCAAGGCAGGCAAGTACGAAACAGTCATCGATCAAGAACAGCGTAGAAGTAACGACGGTCCTCGGAGCTTTGACGAGCTTCTCGGGGACGCTCAAATTCGACTCCAGCTTGATGATACGCGGCCGCTTTGATGGCGACATCGACGCCAAGGGCGCGCTGTATATCGACGAAGGCGCATCGGTCAACGTGGGCCGGATCAGGGCGATGAGCATCATCGTTGCCGGTTCCGTGCGAGGCGACCTCGAAGCGGTCGACAAGGTCGAATTCCGCTCGAGCGCGCAGGTACGTGGCAACGTCAGGACGGCGAAGCTCAGGATAGCCGATGGGGTCCTTTTCGAGGGCCGCTGCGAAATGGTCCGTGACGGTGCCGGCTTCGACCCGTTCGCGGCCTCCCCGAACGTCAAGACCGAAGCCGGATCGTGAGCGCAGAAGACCTTGCCAAGGAGCTGGCAGCCACTCTCGTCTCGGCCGGCGTTACGCTCGCCGCGGCCGAATCGTGCACCGGGGGCTTGGCGGCGGCTGCGATCACCGGCGTCCCCGGAGCCTCCAGCTTCTTCCTCGGCAGCTTCGTGTCGTATTCCAACCAGGCAAAGGAGAGCATGCTCGGCGTCAGCGCCGATTGCCTGAACCGGTACGGCGCGGTTTCCGAGGAGACGGGAACCGCGATGGCTGCCGGGGCCGCTGCGGCACTGGGCGCCGATTGCGCATTTTCCATTACGGGGATAGCTGGGCCACTTGGAGGAACCAGCGATAAACCGGTGGGCACCGTCTGGTTCGGTTTTGCTATATGCGGCTCGACATTCGCAGAGTCGTGCCATTTCGATGGCGACAGGGCGGCGATTCGGGATTCCTCGGTAAGGTACGCACTGGGCAGAATCATTGAATTGATACGTCAATGCGATCGAGCTTGACAACAGTCGCAAGGCGGGAGTATCGTTTCCCTAAGGAAAATGAGTCGCGCGGTTTTGCGCGCCGGTATTCTGGACTCATGTCGCATACCGAGTATCTTCCTACCGGAAACGGAAAATACATATACATGAGGGTTTTTCAGAGGTCAGATGACTTTTGATAAAGCTACATTATCCCGCGCGAATTTCGTAGCTTTTTTTGCTATTGGCAAGAAAAGCGTCGCCAGTACTCTGGCGCAAATGCAAAGCCCGTTTCAATGGCAACGGACTTTTGAAACGGGCCCACGTTCCAGGGATGCACCCGCAAAGGCCTCCCCTTTCCTTTCGGCCGCTGGAAAGCCTGGCGCTTGTCGCGATGCTTTAAGACCAAGCCGACCTACACCAAGCAATGGAGAAATTAATGGGAATACTGCGCAAGAGCCAGACCGACGTTTCGTCGGAATCGCCCGAGCCGAAACCCCAGGCCGAACTCGGCCTGGAAGAATCGAATGAATCTACTGACTCGTCTGCTGGAGACGACCCTTCCAGGCCAGCGCCACGCAGGCGCGTCGTTCGTCGACCTGCTGCCAGGCAGGATGACGCATCGCCCCCTGCTATGGCGCCTCCTGCCGGCACCGCACAATCGGCGACCTCGATGGCGCCGACCGGAGCGAGCATGATGCAGGTGCAATCCACGCTGTCGAACGCTCAGAGCGCCAACCACGGATCGCAGGGTAACGGACAGGCCCAAAAACGCGATTACGACGACGAACCCCACTACGAGTCGAGGGGAAGCGTGGTTCCCGGTTTCGTGCGCAAGCAGGAAAGCTTCGAGAAGGCCAGGGATGACGCGCCGAAAGTCGAGCAGGCGGAATCCCGTTCGCGCCTCTCCATCAACGAACTTACCAGCATGGGCTTCAAGGAGCTCAGGGAACTAGGCGGAGGCACCGGACTCATCCATGAGGAGATGATGGTCCTCAAGAAGCAGGAACTGATATTCCAGATCCTGAAGGCGCATACCGAGCGCGGCGGCATCATCTACGCCTACGGCTCCCTGGAGATCCTTCCCGACGGCTACGGTTTCCTGCGTTCTCCCCAGAACAGCTACCTGCCGGGCTCTGATGACATATACATTAGCCCTTCGCAGATCAGGCTGTTCAACCTCAAGACCGGCGATACGGTATACGGACAGATCCGCAGCCCCAAGGAAGGCGAACGGTTTTTCGCGATGCTCCGGGTAGAGCAGGTCAACTTCGATGAACCCGCCGTAGCCCAGAACCGCATTCCTTTCGAGAACCTGACCCCGCTCTACCCCAACGAACGATTCAACCTCGAGACGACCACGGCAGAGACCTCTACGAGGATCATCAACCTGTTCTGCCCCATCGGCAAGGGCCAGCGGGCGTTGATAGTATCGCCGCCGAAAACCGGAAAGACGATGCTTTTACAAAAGATAGCCAACGCCATCACGGCCAACCACCCGGAGGTTTACCTTATCGTCCTGCTCATAGACGAGCGCCCGGAGGAGGTAACCGACATGGAGCGTACGGTCAAGGCCGAAGTCATTTCGTCGACCTTCGACGAACAGGCCACGCGACACGTTCAGGTCTCGGAGATGGTGCTCGACAAGGCGAAGCGCCTCGTCGAACACGGCAAGGACGTCGTCATCCTGCTCGACTCGATCACGAGGCTAGCACGCGCCTACAACCAGACTGTTCCCACGAGCGGCAAGATACTGTCGGGCGGCGTCGATTCCAACGCCCTCCACAAGCCGAAACGCTTCTTTGGGGCTGCCCGCAACATCGAAGGCGGCGGTTCGCTGACGATCATCGCAACGGCGCTCGTCGATACCGGTTCCAGGATGGACGAAGTGATCTTCGAAGAGTTCAAGGGAACCGGCAACATGGAAATCAACCTCGACCGGCGCATGTCCGACCGACGGCTCTTCCCGGCCATAAACGTCAAGAAATCGAGCACGCGCAAGGAAGAGCTCCTCATGCCGTCCGATGAGCTCCAGAAGATATGGATCCTGCGGAAGGCCCTTAGCCCGATGGACGACCTCGAGGCGACGGAGCTGCTGATTGACAAGATGACCAAAACCAAGAATAATGAGGCCTTCCTACGCTCCATGAATACGCCCATGGGTGATTCATGAGGCTCGGATACAGCATTTCGCCGTCATCAAGCCGGTTTTCTGGCATGCATGACCGGCGCGCGAGGAGATCACGATGAAGAGCGGCATACATCCAAAGTACGAGCTCACGACGATCACATGCGCGTGCGGCAGTGTCATTGAGACCCGTTCGACGGTAAAGAACATCCAGGTGGAAATCTGTTCCGCCTGCCACCCTTTCTTTACCGGCAAACAGAAACTCGTGGACACTGCTGGACGCGTCGAGCGTTTCCGCAAGAAGTACGGCATCAAGGAATAAAGCGCGCGGCGAAAGCCGTTGGCTCGAGACTGGGCTTACGTACTGAAACCGGCGAACCGATCTTGGTCCGCCGGTTTTCTTTTGGCCCAAGAAGGCTTTTTACAAATGGCTCAGGGCAAACGCTCGATGCTCTCGATGACTGCTGCCATCCTGGCGATTGCCCGGCCGCGGTGCGACACCCTGTTCTTTTCCATAGGAGACAGCTCCGCGACGCTCCTGCCCAGTTCGGGCAGGAAAACGATGGGGTCGTAGCCAAAACCCCCTGCTCCACGAGGCCTGTCGAGCAATTGCCCTTCGCACGTCTCCTGTACTACGAAAACACGATCCAGCGTCACCGCAAGGGTCATGCAGCACACGAAACGACAGTTTCTGTCGGCCTTGCCAGCCATTTCAGCCAGAAGCATGGAGTTCCTGTCACCCGAATCGAGCGGCGCCGCGTCGGGAGCCGAGCCGTAGCGTGCCGAAAGGACGCCGGGGCGCCCGCCAAGCGCATCGACGCAGAGACCGGAATCGTCGGCGAGCACAGGCGAGCCGAGCAGTCGCCACAAGGCCAGGGCCTTGCCGGTGGAATTTCCCAGGAAGCTGGACTCATCCTCCGGGAAGTCGAAATCGATCCGGGCATCTTTGGGGCAGCGAATGTCGAAGCCCGGCATCGCCGAACGTATCTCTTCCAGCTTGTGGGCATTGTTGGTCGCTACGAATAATGTCATCGTTCCTCCGCAGTTATTCTACCTCGAGAGGCTTCGCGCATAAAGGGCGGCGCACTGCCGCAGTATCCTGCCGACGCCGCAATCCACCGTGCCTTTTGGAATGCAGAGCAGCTCCGCTACTGCCTTGTTCGAAATCGATGGCTTGGATCTGGCCATGAGGGCTACCGCCCTCCTGTACAATCCCCTGTCGCGCTCGATGGAACGTTCCAGGGCTTGCCTGACTGGCAGGTCTGTCTCCCTGGACAGTCGCCTGCATGCGGTCTCGTAGCGAAGCCATGCCGCATCCCTGCCGCGACGACGCGATACGCTTCTCCTTCTCTGCCCCAGGCCTATCTCCCGCGCACGGCGCATCGCCTCTACTACATGGTTTTCGTCCAAGCCTACATTGCGCGCTATCGTCGCAGCCTCTTCATCGTCCATCATGTTGGCGCACTTCACGCACAGGAACAGGACGCGGCGCCTGAAGGCTACGGCGCACACGCCCGTATCGGATGCTGCCGGAAAACCCGCGAGCTCTGGGCTCGTTCCAGACAAGCTCTTCATCGATGGCAAGCTGTCGAATGACCTATCGATCTCAGCCTTCGACTCCTCGACGAATACAGCTTCCCGGTCCGAATTCCAGGCCTGCTTCCGCCTGACCGACAAGGCCATGTACCGCAGTGTCGAAACGAGAAATGCCTCGAAGTTCGCTCCAGTATCCTCGTATCGGTCGACTAGGCCAGCGATCCTGTGCCAGTATCGCTCGAAGACCTCCCCGACTTCGTCTTCCGTCCTGAAACCGTAGAGCCGTGGGCTCCGATACACATCCCTGGCTATGCGATCGAGAATGCGTTCTTCCAGCCCGTCCTCTCCTCGTTTCTTCCGCGCTACCAACGTGTTCAACTCGTCGTTCGGCATCGGTTTCCTCCCGGATACATTTTGTTTTCGCACGGTGCTGGCGCTCGTGCCTGAGCGTGGTCTGACCGCGTCGGACCATCTACCATGCAGGTACCGTACCGGCTGGGGGGAGGTGTCGAAAAATGATAGAAATTCTTTGCGGAATCCACCGGAAGCCACCGACGGGTAATTGCCACGGCACGATTCGCCGCGGCATCCAGTCGTGGAGGCAGTGTCGGGACCCCTGGAAGAGCCAGGCGTCTGAACCGGTTACATGTTGTTACTTCGAAAAGACAGGCGCGAATGCCTCGACGATTCGCGGTACGATTTCCTCGGCCTTCCCTACCATGTGGAGGCCAGCCGCCAGGCGGTGGCCGCCGCCACCGAACGAAGCGGCGATGACAGCGACATCGATGGCTGCCCTGGACCTGAAGCCAATGGTGCATTCAGTGGGGCTTTCCTGCCTGACGACGACCGCGACTTCCATGTCGGCGACGGTCAAGAGCAACTGGTAGAGCATGTCGGAGTCACGGCCGACCATCCCGTACCGCTGCTGGTCCTCGAGGCTCATGCTGGTGATGATGAGCTTCCCGTCGAACTTCGTTTCAGCCCGACATAGCAGCTCGCCCATCAGCTTCCTCGAAGCGAAGGGCTTGCCGCCGTTCATCATCGTGAAAGCCCGCTTCGGCGAGGCCCCGGCAGCGACGAGCCGGCCGACAGCGGCAAAAACATCGCCCGAACCTTCGTCGAGGTGCCTGAAGAAGCCGGTATCGGTACAGAGCCCGAACAGGAGGTATTCCGCCTCCTGCCTCGTCGGAGCGCCGACGGCCTCTATTATGCCTTGGACAAGACAGGTAACAGCTGGCGCCAGAGGATCTACGAAACGGACATCGCCAGTCGGCTCGCCTGCCGAATGATGGTCGATGAATGCTACCGGGAGTCCAGGCGGGAGATGCTCCGCGACAACGCCAATCCTAGAAAGCGACGAGCAATCGATGACGATGACGCCGCTTGAAGCGGCATCCAGGCCTGGGTCGCCAGGCTTGTCGATAAAATTTGAGGCGAACGAGGCTATCTCGGTGCGGGAGAAAGGGCCGGAGGAAAGGAGAAGGACCTTCTTCCCTTGCCGCTCCAGGAATGAACCAAGAGCTAGCTGGCTGCCTATGCAATCGCCGTCCGGTTCCTTGTGCCCGACGATATAATACCCGGAGTATCGGCAAAGGAAGTCCATTATGCCTGAATCGTCAAGAAGAGTCGTTGTTTCCAATGAGCATCCAGTCTGAGAAAAGAGAGCCGTCAGAATTCCAGCTTGACTGTCTCTACCTTGAAACGGTCGCCTGGATCTCCATCGATGACTCCCCATGTAGCGTCCTTGAGGTTGCGCATCGCGTATAGCTTGAGGTGGCTGAAGCTTCCGTCGGACGAGTAGTACACCACGAGATAGGGGTACTCCGGACCGTAGCCGCGCATCAGCGCAGCCTTGCCCCCGGGGACGAACCAGCTGGAAGGTATGAACAGTTCCGCGAACGACGACCCACCCTTGCGGTAGACGACCTTCAACCCTTGCGAATGGGAATAGATCTTGGTCACGTCGACCCGAACCGGGTACAGGTCTGAAGTCATCCGTATCGACCCTGATGAATCGAGTCCGTTTCCGGCAGGGCTTGCCGCCGGGGCACCCTGTGCGAAAGCCATAAAACCGGTCGCGACCAAGATACATGCGGCTATGATCATCTTTCGTTTCATGCGTTCCTCCATGCCTGCATTCCGGGGTACCGTCCCCGGCGCCCGATGGTCTCGATTCGATCGCTACCACTCGGCGTTCTTATTATATGTCGCCCTTCGCATATCCGCAATGTCAGGGGATGGTAGAATCCGGGTACTTGAGGATGAAAGCTTACAGGTGCCATACTCGAACCCATGGATCGTCCTTTTTCCCCCTCTGCGGAGGCTATTTTCGAAATTTTGGTTCCCTTGTGGCCAGATTCCGGATCGGCGCTCAGCTACCGCAGCTGCTTCGAGCTGCTGGTCGCAGTCATCCTGTCGGCGCAATGCACCGACGAGCAGGTGAACAAGGTCACGCCTCTCCTGTTCGCCGCCTATCCCGACCCAGCGAGCCTGTCAAGCGCATCCAGGAGCGACGTCGAAGCCATAGTCCGGACGACAGGCTTTTTCAGGGTGAAAACGGGCAACATCATGGCCACCGCCGCCATGCTCATCGACCAGTATGACGGACGGGTTCCCGATACGATAGAAGAACTGACGAAGCTGCCCGGCGTAGGCAGGAAGACGGCGAACCTCGTCGTCAGCGTGTGCTACGGCAAACCGGGGATAGTCGTCGACACCCATGTACTCAGGACCGCGGGGCGGCTCGGGCTGGCCCCGACGTCCGATCCGGCAAAAAGCGAGCGGATGATAGGCGCGTCGCTTCCCGAGTCGATGTGGACGGCTTTCTCGTATGAGCTCAACCGCCACGGCAAGCACGTATGCCGGGCCAGGAAGCCACTCTGCGCCTCCTGCCCGGTAGCCTCGCTGTGCCCCTCTGCCGATGATTTGATGACCGGCAGCGCCCATCATGCAAGCTAGCCGACGCGGTAACGCAATCGCCCATGCGCAGGGCCGCGTACTCTGGACATGGCTGGCTCCGACAGCGTCCTCGAATACGCTTCCAGAAATTTCGGCATAGACTACCTCTACCCGTACCAGAGACTCGTGGTCGCCAACGTGCTCGACGTTACGGAGGGATCAGGCGATCGTACGGGACCGGAAAGGCAGGTGGTCATCCTGCCGACCGGCGCGGGCAAGAGCCTGTGTTTCCAGCTGCCGGCGGCCCTCTGCCCCGGCCCGACGGTGGTCGTCTACCCGCTCCTGGGGTTGATGGCCGACCAATTCAGGCGACTGCGGTCGACCGACCTCGGCGCGATCGTATTGCGGGGCGGCATGACTGCCGGCGAGCGCCAGGCCGCATTCGATGCTATCCGCTCGGGCGCCGCCCGTATCGTCCTGGTCAACCCCGAGATGCTTGCCGTCAGGCAGGTCCTCGAGTTCCTCCGTGGCGCAGGGGTCTTCCATTTTGTCGTCGACGAGGCGCACTGCATACCGGAATGGGGGGACGGGTTCAGGCCCGCTTACCTGCTGCTTGGAGAAGCGATCAAGTCGATAGGACCACGCGTCGTAACCGCGTTTACCGCGACTGCGTCTCCTCCTATTCTGGCCCGGATCGCAGCCGTGCTGTTCGGGTCGGAACCCTACCGCCTCATCGCCGATTCGCCCGACAGACCGAACATACGCTATGAGGTGTTGCCAGCCTTGTCGATGAGAAGGGCGCTGCGTCTGGCCGTGAGGACGATGGAAAGACCCCTGATCGTATTCGCGCCATCGAGGCCGGGAGTGGAGCTGCTTGCCGAGGACCTCAACGCAGCAGCCAATGGGCCGCAGGTACGCTTCTACCATGCCGGACTCGATACGGAGGAGCGCGCCGGGATCGAGGACTGGTTCATGGCTTCCGGCGATGGCGTGCTGTGCTCCACCTGCGCTTACGGAATGGGCATGGACAAGAAGAACATACGAACGGTCATCCATTACGGCGCGCCTGGATCGGTCGAAGCCTATCTCCAGGAGTCCGGCCGGGCAGGCCGTGACGGGAAGCTGGCGACTGCCCTCCTCATCAGGCAGGCGGCCGCCGCCGACTACGGTCACGTTGACTGTCACGTTGACTGTCACGGCGCAGGCCACATCGCCGGCGGCACGGAATCCACGGCCATCGCGAAGACCCGAGCCGCAGCGATGCTGGAATACGCTACCGGCACTTATGGTTGTCGCAGGTCGTTCCTGCTTGGCGCTCTGGGAGCGAAAGACTCGGAATCGACGGCTTGCACGGGTTGCGACCGATGCGACGGCACTGCGAACCAGAGGGCGCCGGGTTCCGACGCAGTCATCCTGATGACACGCCGCCACGCGAGGCGCTTCTCCAAACGGGAGGCGGCAACCTTCCTGACCGGTTGTCGTGGCACGATCGAAGCGCCTTTGCGGGGAGCGCTGGCGTCATGGCGTGTCGATGAAGTGGAGGATGCCCTTGACTGCGCATTGGCTACAGGGATGGCCATGACTAGACCGGCATGGCCGTGGAAAGGGAAACTGGCGCCCGGTACCGATTTCAGTCGGGCAGGTCATCACCGTCAAGATCATCCTCCGATACCGCTTCTACGGGAGGCAAGACTGAATCCTTGTCGGCCCTCTTCCTGAATCCGAGCGATGGCCTGCGCCCTTCACTCCGCCAAGGATCGGCGACGTACCGGACGATGAGCCAAAAAACGATGAAGACTCCGAGCGTTGCCATGGTTTCCCACCGCGTCATCACCTCGAAAGCCAGGCTTAACCTGTCCATGATGGAAAATTCCCTACCCATCGCACACTCCGTTCAAAGCTCGAGCGACGCTTCGTCGCAGGCGAAACGCGCCGAGTCATCGGCGTACAGTGATTGGCGGAGCGAGACCAGCGCATCCTGTTCGGCAAGAAGAAACGCTACTCCGTAGTATTCATTCTCCCGGTCATCGAAACGTCGCGCGATGCGCCCTTTCATAGTGACAGCCGGAACTTCATTTTCCGAGCGGGATACCTTGATGTCCAGGACGGCACCGTGCTTAAGCTTAACCTTGAACGCGTTCTTGGGCATCGAGAGCAAGCATCCGCCCGAAGACAGGTTGACTACCTGCGGCCGATAGGGATCGGGTTCCTGGCCTTCGACCAGCTTGAAGTAGTTGTTGACCTTGAGGCTGTAGGCGAGAATATGGGAAAATTCCCACGCATAATCGACGGTGCGGTAGTCCAGACAGGTCTTCCTGGTGCTGTCATTCATCAGGTAGACGTACCCGACGACGTATTGGTAATAGAGTATCGGACAGTACAGTTCGGAAACGATGCCGAGGGTGCTCTTCTCGGCCCGGCTTCGCTCGAGCGCCGAACCTTCGAGGAAAACGGAGGGCCCTTCGAAGGCGTCGGCCATTGACTGGGTGATTATCCTGCCTTCCGGATAGGGGTCGGTTGCCGGCAGGGGACTCTGCATGCTGGTCAAAAGGAGCGTTCGTCCGATGTCGGCGACAAGCCTCTCCTCGACACCTTCCGGTTTGCGTATCTTGTTGAACATGACGATGCCGCTTTTCGAGTACATTGTCGAGGAGATGGTCTTGAAACTGTCGAGCAGTCCGCTGATGGACGCCGTATCGAAGCCGACGCTCAAAGCCGGCATCTCGAGTTCCGAATACTCGCTCGACTCAGGGCATTCTATGCGTATCCTCTCGTTCTGCATGAAGAATTCCAGTTTCAGGTCCTTGGGCGGCGCTACCCGTACCGCCTTGCGCTGCGGTGCCTTGAACAGGTTCTCCGGCAAGACAATGAATATCTCCCCGCCTTCTACCTTCCTGATCTTGCCGGGGAAGGTGACGCGCTGGCTTTGATAAGAAAGGAAAACCGACACCTGATCCCATGTCACGAAGGCCTCCGCGTCGATGGCCTTCGTGGAGAGGCAGAGGATCTCCTTGTCGAATGACTTGATCCGGCCGTCGACACTCTTGCCGGAGCCGAATACGACGACCCGGCTACCTGTCTTCTGGACCTGATTCAGGATGAATTCCTTCTCGATGAAGGTGACTAGCTTTGCCATGTGATTCCCCTGCACGGGCATTTTTTTTCTGTAGTCCGGACGAACCGTACCTTGGACCAAGTATAGCAGATCGTCATCCATAGCTGAAGCCTCCCGCGAGGGGTTCAAGTATTGAAAAAAGCAGACAACGGGCATACTATGATCGTATCGAAATGAAACACCGACCGCTGGTCAACGGCGCTGGAATACGTCGAACCCAGGCGGCGACCGGGAGGAGCAACGCTATGAGCTCAGGCAAACGGATAGATGAAACGAGCGCTTGGCAATCAATTCTGAGCCACCCGGCGGAAAACCTGCGCGGAGCTCTTACTCCGGCACGCATCGCCGCAAGGACCATACCGGCCGGAGGAGGGCTCGACTACTCCTACGCGGCCATGGATGTAGACGACGGGACAATTGCTCTGCTCGCCGATGTATCGCGCACGCTCGATCTCGTCGGCCAATACGGCGCTCTCGTTGCCGGAGCGATCATGAACCCTGGCGAGAAACGTATGGTCCTCCACCACGCGACCCGGGGCCAGCCCGGCGGTCCGGCAGTGAAGGAAGGACGGGACTACCGCGCATTTTACGAGGACGAGCGTTTACGCGCCGCGAGCTTCGCCGACAAGGTTCGTTCAGGCGACATCGCGGGCTCGACGGGCAGGCGTTTCGAGCGGGTCGTGCAGATAGGCATAGGCGGTTCTGACCTGGGGCCTCGGGCCCTGTACCTCGCGCTCGAGCAATGGGCCCGTGAGCGCGGAAAACTGGCGCTGAAGGCTGCCTTCATAAGCAACGTCGATCCCGACGACGCGAACGGAGTCCTGTCCGGCTTGGACCCGGAAACGAGTCTTTTCATCTTGGTCTCGAAAAGCGGCACCACCCAGGAGACGCTGGCGAACGAATCGCTCGTCAAGGCGTGGCTCTCGAAAAAGCCGGGTATCGATCCGGCGCGGCACCTCGTCGCGGTAACGAGCGAAACGAGTCCCCTTGCCCGGAACCCCGCCTATCTGGATTCGTTCTATATCGACGACTACATCGGAGGGCGATACAGCGCCACGAGCGCCGTGGGCGGAGTAATCCTGTCGGTGGCTCTCGGTCCAGATACCTTCGAGGCAATCCTCGTAGGAGCAGCGGAAGCCGACGAGCTCGCGATGCAGCCGGACTTGTCCAGGAACGCTTCGATGATGGACGCGATGCTTGGCGTATACGAACGTTGCGTGCTTGGGCGTCCGTCAGTCGCGGTCCTGCCCTACACCCAAGCCCTGTCGCGATTTCCAGCCCACCTGCAGCAGCTCGACATGGAATCCAACGGCAAGCAGGTGGACAGGGAAGGCAAGTCCGTCGTCATTCCCAGCGGGCCGACGGTTTTCGGCGAGCCCGGCACCAATGGGCAACATTCTTTTTACCAGCACCTGCACCAGGGCACGGATATCGTGCCCCTGCAGTTCATCGGCTTCAGGAAGAACCAGACGGGATTCGACCCAGAGTTCGAGGGATCCACGGCGAGGAAAAAGCTTAACGCAAACCTCGCCGCTCAGATCGTGGCTTTTGCGCTGGGCAAGGACGACGCTGACCCGAACAGGCGTTTCCCCGGTGGCAGGCCGTCTTCGCTGCTCGTCGGCGACGAACTCGACCCGCGGGCACTCGGGGCGCTTCTCGCGCATTACGAGAACAAGGTGATGTTCCAGGGCTTCGCGTGGAACCTGAACTCCTTCGACCAGGAAGGAGTGCAGCTCGGCAAGAAGCTTACCGGGACGGTGCTCGCGAAGGGAGGGCCTTCGGATCCGGCGCTCTCCGCTTACGCCAGGCTGTTGGGCGCGCTGTGAACGAGGTGCACGGAGAAAGGAATGCCCGAGCCGGATGCATAGCGTTCACGGGAGGCGGTACGGGCGGCCACGTATACCCGGGCCTGGCCGTCATAGAACGGCTCCGCGAACGCTTCGACGGCAGGATCGTCTGGATAGGCTCGGGCAAGGAAATGGAACGCAAGGCAGTCGAAGCCGCCGGTGTCGAATTTTTCTCCATCCCCACAGGCAAGCTTCGGCGCTCGTTCTCCTTCCGGAATATCTCTGACGGCTTCAAGGTCGCCGCGGGATTCTTCGTAGCCAGGCGCCTGCTGGGCGAGCTTCGGCCGTCGTTGCTGTTTTCAAAAGGCGGGTACGTCAGCGTTCCGCCTTGCCTGGCCGCCTCATCCATGGGCATTCCCGTCTACACGCATGAATCCGACCTTTCTCCGGGTCTGGCGACCAGGATCAACGCGCGGTTCGCGGAGAGGATACTCGTAAGCTGGGAACGAACGCTCGAGTTCCTGCCCGATGCACAGCGCGCCCGCGCCGTCGCGACAGGCAATCCGGTCAGGGCGGCCATTGGATCGGGTGACGCCGAAGCAGGGCGAGCGTGGCTGGGTTTCAAGCGGGGTTTGCCGATAGTGCTGGCCCTCGGCGGAAGCCAAGGCGCGAACCAGGTGAACGAGCTGGTAACCGCGATACTGCCCGAGCTGAAGGGCAAGGCGGCGGTCGCCCATCAGACAGGCAGCGGCCACGCCCCGTGCAGGCCGGCCGACGGCAGCTACCGAGGCTTCGAGTTCGTCACGGACGAACTGCCCGACGTTCTGGCCGCCGCCGACATGATACTGGGGCGGGCCGGGGCGGGTACGCTATGGGAAGGAGCCGCCGCGGGAAAGCCCATGGTCTTCGTGCCGCTCGGCGGTCCAGACAGCCGTGGAGACCAGCTGGAAAACGCCAGGCTGATGGCCGACGCTGGCGCAGCCGTCAGCCTCCCGGGCGGGATGGCGACTCCCGGGAACCTCCTTTCGGCTATCCTTCCGCTCATACAATCTCCTGAGGCCAGGGCCGCCATGGCGGAGGCTGCGAGTCGAATGGCGAAGCCGGACGCGGCGAAAAAAGTAGCCGACATGATACTGGAACGAATCGGAAAGGAAACGTGACGCATGAACGCACTTGATTACGTACTATTCGCCATCATCGCCATAGCGGCCCTGCGCTGCTGGTTCAGGGGCATCATAGGAGAGGTACTGTCGGCGGCCGCATTGGTCGGGGGCCTGTTGTCAGGCATATTCTTCTATCGGCCGGTAGGAGCATGGATTGATTCGCTCGTCGCGCTCGGCGGCTTCGAGCAAGTCGTCGGCTTCATCGCCGCGTTCGCCGCGGTGTTCATAGTCGTAAAGGTAATTGAACGATCGCTTCGAAGCGTCCTCGAGAACCTCAACCTCGACGTCCTCGACAGGATACTTGGCCTGGCCTTCGGCGCCTTCGAAGGGTTGATCGTATCGACGATAATCATACTGGTACTCAGGTACCAGCCGCTCTTCAATGTCGGCGCATTGCTCGAAGGCAGCATCGTCGCTCGCATCCTCCTGCCGCTGGTCGCGGGGCGCATTCCGCTCGAGGCAGGTACGGCGATGCGCTCCCTGCTTGCGAGGCCGGCGTAAGCCCGATGTTCGAAAACATCCTCGGGCAATCCGAAGCCTGTGCACGCATTGGTTCAGACGTCGAGCGCGAAGAGTTGCCCGGTTCGCTGCTGTTCGAAGGCCCGCCGCTGTCGGCAAAACTTAGCGCGGCTCTGGAGCTCGCGCGCGTGCTTTCGTGCGAACGCGGCGCCGCCTGGAACTGTCCATGCCCGCAGTGCGCAAGGCACAGGATACTCGTGCACCAGGACATACTCCTCCTGGGGCCCAAATCGTTCCGTGAGGAACTGGCCATCGGCGCGTCGATGCTTGAAACTTCGCCCGGCCCCGCTTCCAGGTATTTTTTCGTGCGTGCCGCAAGGAAGCTGGCAAGGCGCTTCGACCGTGAACTGTACGAGGGCGAGGAAGGACGGCTCTCAAAGGCGCTGCCGCTCGTCCGGTCGTTGCTCGAGGGGATAGACGCGTGCTCGCCGCAGACCGCTTCCCGACAAATCGATGACGCGACCGCATCGAGGGAAGCGACGAAGCTCTTGCCGGTATGCACGAAACTCGAGGACATGCTGCCCGCCTCGACTCCCGTGTTCCAGATACGCGCCATGGAATTCTGGGCACGGCTTGCGCCGTTCGGCAAGCGCAAGACCATCATAGTCGAACATGCCGACAGGATGCTCGACGGCGCCAGGAACGCATTGCTGAAGATACTCGAAGAGCCGCCGACCCACGCCGTGTTCGTTCTCACGACGAGCCGCAGGCAGGCGATCATCCCGACGATACTTTCCAGGGTCAGGCGATACCGTTTCGTGCAGAGGACCGGAAGCGAAGCCGCGGACGTACTTGAGCGGATTTTCAAGGCAAGGCAGTCGGGAGCGGCCAGCGTCACCGACTATGTAGCCCGTTTCCGGTCGGCCGCGTCCAACGCGACGACCGAGCTGGCGCGAGAATACGCGGCGGCGCTCGCGGCGGCCGCCGGACGACGCGGCGGCGGGTTCAACGAGGCCCCGCTGGCCGCGTTCGCGGCTTCCGGCATCGACGTGAGGACGGCGATCGCCAGGACTGTCTCGGCTACGTCGAATTTCGGCTCGGGCGACGAGACGAACGCCTGGACCTTCCCCGCCTTCCTCGACGCCGCCGGTACCGCGTTCTCGTCGCTGCTCCGCGAAGACGGCGCCGGAATCGAGACGCAGCGTGCCGCCGAGCGCTACGCGTCTCTGGCGAGGGACGCCATGATCCGGTATTCCTCGTACAACCTTCAGCCGGCCGCACTCGCCGAGCGCCTGGCCGACTCGTTCGCCGACCCGGCAGTGGACAGCTTAGTATGAGAAAATTCCTCGAGCGCGTCATGGACAAGGTTCCCAGGATGAACGAGGAGTCCATCCGAGGCCTCCTGCGAGTGCTGTCCGACGAGAACGAGCGACTCGACGCGGTGCTGGATTCCATGATGGACGGGATCGTCGTTTGCGACGAGGACCATGAACCCATACTCGTCAACAAGGCCGCGGAACGACTCCTGCCCCTGTCCCAACAGGAGCTCTTCGATTCCCCGCTTTGGGAAAGCCTCCGCGACGACGAGCTCGCGGCGTTTTTCGAGACGGCGCTTACGGGCAAAGAATCAGTCATCGACAGGGAATTCGCCCTGGACAGGGCATCCGGCACGCGCATCCTGTCGATAAGCATCACGCCGCTCATCCGCGAAAAACGGATACGCGGCACTCTCGTGCACGTTGAGGAGACGACCGAAAAAAGACGGCGGGAAATGAGGCTCCGGCGGGCGGAGAGTCTCGCGTCTCTGACGACCCTGGCCGCCGGCGTCGCCCACGAGATCAAGAATCCCCTCGGTTCCATCAGCATCCATGTCCAGCTGATGCGGAAGTCGCTCAAGGGCAAGGCCGAGGCACCGCTTGCGCGATACCTGGATATCGTCACCGAGGAGATCGACAGGCTCAACAAGATAGTCGTCGATTTCCTCTTCGCCGTTCGCCCCATGGACATCGCGCCTATCAATGACGACCCCAACAGCCTGCTGGGAGAACTCGTCGAGTTCATGCGGGTAGAAGTGGAGAGGTCGGGGATCAAGCTGTCGGTGGAATACGGCAAGGACGTGCCGCTCCTGCCGTTCGACAAGCGCTACATGAAGCAGGCGCTGCTCAACCTGGTCAAGAACGCCATAGCAGCGATGCCCTCAGGAGGGCAGCTGTCCCTTTCCACTGCCGTCTTGGGAGACGAACTCCGCATCGCCGTAAGGGATACGGGGGTCGGCATCCCGGAAGACCGCATAGGAAAGATTTTCGAGCCTTACTACACGACCAAGGAGAACGGCACGGGACTGGGGCTGACGCTGACCTACAAGATAATCAAGGAGCATGGAGGGGACGTCACGCTCACCTCCAAGCCGGGCCACGGATCCACGTTCACCGTCGTGTTGCCGATTCCGCAGAAGGAGCACAGGATGATCACCGGCAATTGTCCCGATGGCGAAGATTGCGAAGCCGGATTCGAAAAGACCGACGAGGAGCTTCCATGAAGTTCACCATACTCGTAGCCGACGACGAGAAAAATATCCGCGAAGGCCTGGGAGAGTACCTGCGGCTCGACGGATACGACGTCGCCCTTGCCGTAGACGGCAAGGACGGCGTCCAGAAGGTCGACCGCGGGGATATAGACCTCGTCATCACGGATCTCCGGATGCCGGGACTGTCGGGAGGCGAGCTCCTGCGCCACGTCGCGTCACGCTACCCTTCGGTACCGGTGATAGTCCTGACCGGGCACGGAACCGTGGAGGACGCCGTCGACGCGATGCGCAACGGCGCCTACGATTTCATTACCAAACCGGTTAATCTCGACCACCTGTCCATACTCGTCAAGCGCGCCCTCGAGCGGCGCGAGCTGTCGAGGCGAAACGACGAACTGCTCGAGGAGGTAGAGACGCAGCGCCGGACCTCGACCATCGTGGGAAAGAGCCCGTCGATCCGCCGCATCTTCGAGCTGGTGCGACGCGTGGCGCCGACCAAGGCGAGCGTCCTCATCACGGGCGAGAGCGGCGTCGGCAAGGAACTGGTCGCCGACGCCATACACAACCTTTCCCCGCGTGCCGACAAGCCGTTCATCAAAGTACATTGTGCCGCTCTTGCCGAATCGCTGCTTGAGAGCGAACTCTTCGGTCACGAGAAAGGCTCGTTCACCGGAGCCCAGGGCCGCAAGAAGGGCCGTTTCGAACTTGCCCACGAGGGGACGCTATTCCTCGACGAAATAGGGGAGATCAACCAGAACGTCCAGATCAAGATTCTACGCGTACTCCAGGACAAGCGCTTCGAGCGTGTCGGAGGCGAGGAAACCATAGAGACTGACGTCAGGCTGGTCGCGGCGACCAACAAGGACCTTAAAGTGGAGATTGCCAACGGCACCTTCAGGGAGGACCTGTATTACCGGCTCAACGTCGTCAACATCCACGTGCCACCCTTGCGGGAGCGCAAGGACGACATCCCCCTGCTGGCAGGCGCATTCCTCCGCGAATTCTCCGGCGACAACGGAAAGGCCGTCGGCGGCTTCGACCCCAAGGCGAGGGCAGCGCTGTACTCGTACTCATGGCCTGGCAACGTGCGTGAACTGCGGAACTGCATAGAAAGCGCCGTCGTCATGGCTTCGGGAGATCTCGTGACGCTTGATGACCTGCCGCCCGGAGTACGCACGAGCG
>PGXR01000285.1 GCA_002839245.1 Spirochaetae bacterium HGW-Spirochaetae-7
AAGTTGCCGCCGAGAACGACCAGACGCTCTTCTTCAACGGCGAATCATTCAAGCTCAGGCGGATCACGGGCATCGATGCGGTGAACGAGGTTCCCGTCTTCTCGCGCCTTGCCTTCGATTCTGGTGGCATCGAGGGCCTGGCAGGCACGAAGGGGATCCTCGTTTCACGCCAGACCGCTGCCAAACTCGGCCTCAGGGTGGGTGACGGCTTGAGCCTGAGGCTGAGCGACCGCTCAGGATATCTTACAAGCGCAGAACTCGTGGTGCGGGGGGTCTTCAACGATGCGAGCATCTTTGGCTTTTACAATGCCTATGTCGACATCGAGATGCTCAGGAGCCTGCTTGGAGACGGTCCTGATGCCTGCTCCGTGATGGGCTTCTACTTCAGGGACAGAGCGGATCCAGGCGATCGGGCTGCGGAACTTATGGCAGCCCTGGCTACGAACGGGCTCGACACCTTCCCCCAGCTCGTGACCCGGTCGGACCTCGACGCGCTTCGGAACCAGGCCTGGACGGGCGTGCGCTATGGAGTGTTGCCCGTAGAGAACTCCATTGACGCCAAGGTGATGTCGCTCATCCAGGCGATAGAGCTTGCCTCCTACCTTTTTCTCGTGATGATTCTTGCCATCATCCTCGTGGGCATGCGCAACACGACCCACATCATGACCAGGCGACGCTTCAAGGAGATCGGTACGATCCGGGCGCTCGGGCTTTCCGAAGGCGGAGCCATGAGCCTGGTCCTGGGAGAATCCATGATCGTTGCCAGCTTCGGGTTCTTCCTTGGCCTGGCAATAGCGGCTTCGCTTCTTTTCGTTTTGTCCTTCATCCCCTTGGATTGGCCGGCGGGCTTCGATATATTCCTCAGGAAGGGTCGACTGTCGTTCGCCTTCTCCCCGTTTTTCCTTGCTATGAATTTCTGCGCATTGGCTGCGATGACGGCGCTCGGCAGCATGCCTGCGGCACGACAGGCCACGAGGGTGCCTCCGGCTGGAGCGATGACCACGAACGAATGATTGCCTGTTGATCATCCCCTGGAAGGAAGCTTGATGCGAAGATTTTCCCGATTGACCTTTGGTCTTGTGTCCGTTTTATTGTTTGTCGCCGTGACTGGTATGGCAGGCGCCGATGACGGTTCCGCCTACTTGCGCAAGGTGGACGACAATGCGAACTTCATGGCTGGTGATTTTGCGGCGGAATACGCCATAAGCCAGTCGGACCCCGGCGAGGGCAGCTCCTTTACGAAGGTCCTGGTATTCAAGCGGGACCGCAAGGAGCAGTTCCTTGCGCTCCTCGTCGAACCCGCGGCGGACAAGGGCAAGGGCTACCTCATGATCGAGGGAGGCATATGGCTCTATGACCCGCGCGATCGCCGCTTTACCTTCAGTTCGGCCCAGGACGCGTTCAGGAATACCAATGCGCGTAACTCGGATTTCGCGGTCTCGCGCCTCGCCTCCCAGTACCGTGTTGTTTCCACGGCAAAGGAAAAGCTTGGTGTCTTCGACTGCGACAGGCTCGAACTGGTTGCTACGACACCCGACGCGCCTTTTCCCAAGAGGACCTTCTGGATTTCCTCCGACTATGCCGTGCGCATGGCCAGGGACTACAGCCTTTCGGGGCAGCTCCTGCGTACCGTGGCGTTCCAGTATGTGCAGATAGCGGGCCGCAACGTTCAATCCCGCATCGTCATGCTGGACGAGCTCAAAAAGAAGATGGTTGGAGGCAAGGAAGAGAAGGCCACGACCTCCATCGTCATCTCCAAACAGTCGATGGCGACTCTGCCCGATGCGCTCTTCACGAAAGAGTACCTTGAAAGGATCGGCAAGTGAGGCATACCGGCATTCCTGTTCTTGCTCTGGGGATGATGCTCCTGGTTTTCGCGGTGTCGCCGGCAGACGCTGACGAGCTGTCGGACCTATTCACCGGTGCAGATGCCGTGGTGGACCCGGTTCCCGAGACTCCCGCAGAACAAGGCCCTTCGTTGCTCGAGGAATATCAGGCGGCTCAGGAAAAGTTCAGCTTCTCATTCACGCTTACAGCAGCCTCAGGCTTGTACGGGGGATGGATAGCTTACCCCGATTTTTTCGATCCTGCTTACTTCGATAACTACACATACTCGCACGTTGATATTATTACTATGGACTCCCGCACCGCATTTGTCATTAGCTTTGTGCAGAAGGAGCATATCAACGATCCACTGTATAAGGGGTTGCTCTACATAGACGATAGTTCCTTTGCCATTCTTGGTGCCGATTTTCAGATAAACCAGATTTACGTAACACGCGCTAGCCGCTTTTTAGTTGTAAAGAGCAGCGCAAAGTACAGAACCAAGCCCGTTAGTGTAAAGTATAGCGTGCG
>PGXR01000286.1 GCA_002839245.1 Spirochaetae bacterium HGW-Spirochaetae-7
CCCGGTTTCAAGCCTTGATATGACCGCTTGATCGGTTCCGCCCGAATTCCTGTACACCGTCGCCGTCTGGAAAAAAGTCTGGAACAAGCCGCCTGAAAGGGCCGTCGCCGGCAAAGACAGCACGAACCAGCCGAGCGAACGGTAGAAGGCGTCCTTGCCGCCGCCGAACCGGTCGTTGAAGGTCCGCCCGTCGGAAGGCACGAGGGCGATGGTCCTGTCCTCGAGCAGGTCCCGCGGCCTGACTATCAGCTGGACATCCTCGAACCCTGGCATCGAAAGCCTGATGATGCGGCTGAACGCGGCTCCTTCGATGCCGGTTGGAGTAAATCCAGCTCCAATCCCGTCGATGTGGACCGCGGCTCCCGGCGGCTCGGTTGAAAGGGCGAAGCCGACCGAGTCTTCCGGGTCCAGGGAAAAGTCGACGGGTACGTCGGCACCCGGCGTAACGAGGAACGACGTGCTGGCTTCGAGGAAACCGGGAGCGCTCGCCTTGGCGGAGTGAAGTCCTGGTTCGAAGAACAGCGCGCGCGATCCGGCGAATGCCTTGCCGTCCACGGTCAGGTTGGCGTCTGGCGGGCTCGCGCGGAAACGAACCAGGGCATAGCCCTTGCCGATAGCGGCCTCGGCCAGAGGACGCACGAATGCCTCGATCATCCCGTCTACCCAGTCTGGTGGCGCATGGTCGGTGCCTTTCCAGGCATCACGGCCGAGCGCGGCTACGTGAAGCGACAAGTCGACGGTTATGAAGCCGCCCGAAAGCCGGGCCGAGCCGTAGACCAGCAGGTCGACCTTCTTTTCGGCGCAGACCGCAGCGGGATCGACGACGACCGGCAGGAGCTTTCCCTGCGCGTTGTCGGGCCAGAGCGACAACGGGACGGCATCCGGATCGGCTTTGCTTGCGGGTGATGCCTTGCCGGCTGTGGCCAGCGCCTTGGCAAGCGTGGCTTCGGCCGCCACGACGGCGGCATCGGCTGCCGCGAGGTCGGAGGCCCGCATCGCCGGATCGAGGACTGAAATAGCGACTAGGTCGCGCTTCAGGCGCGACTGAGCGACGGCGACCCGCGCCGATTCGATCGTCGCGGCCGCGGATCTAGCCGTGGCCCTGTCCGATTCCTCAGCGCCAGGATACCTGTATTCGATGAACGACAATGCCGTGGAGAGTTGACGAGGAACGAGAACGGCAACGTTGCGGTATTCATCGCCGAGCGCGGTAGAATCAAGCTCGGCCCAGGCGATCACCAGGGCCGGTCTAGTCGCCTGCGAAAACCCCGGTACGGCCTGCGCCAAGGCGAGCGCGAGGAGCACCGGAACGGCGAAGCGCCGGATACGGCGCGGGTCTTTGGGCATCGCCGCGTCAATCCTCGTCGTCCTCGTCAGAGGCCTCGATCGTGCCGCCCTTCCAAAGGAACCTGAGGTAGGAGTCGATGAACGGGTCGATGTCGCCGTCCATGACTCCCTGGATATTGCCTACCGAGAATTTGGTACGATGGTCCTTGACCATGGTATATGGCTGGAATACATAGGAACGGATCTGGGAGCCCCAGCCTATGTCTTTCTTTTCGGCCTGGTATTTTTCGTTTTCCTTGTCCTTTTCGATGCGATATCTTTCGTACAACCGGCTTTTCAGGACCGACATCGCCAGGTCCTTGTTCTTGTGCTGGCTGCGTTCGTTCTGGCAGGTGACGACTATTCCGGTCGCGAGGTGGGTGATGCGGACGGCGCTGTCAGTCTTGTTGACCTTCTGGCCGCCCGCACCGCCGGCCCGGTATGTATCTATCCGTATCTCGTCGGGCTTGACTATCACTTCGATGGTGTCGTCTATCACCGGCAGAGCCGAGACGCTCGCGAAACTGGTATGGCGCCTAGCATTGGCGTCGAAGGGGCTGATGCGCACAAGTCGGTGTACGCCTGACTCGGCCCGCAGGAGACCGTATGCATAGGCGCCGTCTATCTCGATGGTTACGCTCTTGATGCCGCCCTCGGCTTCGAGCATATCGACGATCTCGTACGAGAAGCCGTGCCGTTCAACCCAGCGGGTATACATCCGGAACAGCATGCCCGCCCAGTCGCAAGCCTCCGTGCCGCCCGAACCGGCGTGGATAGCCAGGAAAGCTCCCGCGCGATCGGCCTCGCCGCTCATCAGTTCATAGGATATGGCCTTCTCGAAGCGGTCGCCGATGTCCTTGAGCGACGCGCCGATCTCCGGCTCGAGGGAGTCGTCATTCTCCTCGATAGCCAGGCCGTATATCTCGTCGAGGGCGTCCATCGAGCGTTTTATGTTTTCCCAGGTCTCGAGGCGGTTCCTGAGCACCTTGAGCTCGCCCATCACCCGCTCGCT
>PGXR01000287.1 GCA_002839245.1 Spirochaetae bacterium HGW-Spirochaetae-7
AGGGTTTCGAGACCCATGTCGTGACCAGGGGAAGCGAGGCCATACCGCAGGCGGACCTCTACCGACCCGAAGTGATAGTCTCGGAAATTTTCATACCGCAGATGGATGGTTTCCAGATACGGCAGCGGCTGATGGCGTCCCCTGACCTCAGGAACGTTCCCTTTATCCTCATATCAAGGGACAAGAGCGAGTCGTCAGTCCAGAGGGCGCTCAACCTGGGTATCCGTCATTTCTTCAGGAAACCTTTCATGGCGGCGGAACTGGCGGGAATCATAAAGCTGCTCATAAGCGAGAGCTCCGGGGAACGCCGCCCATGACGATTCCCCTGATAGTCTTCGGGATATTCCTTGCCGCCAACATCGCCGCGCTCCTTGGCCTGCTGCTCAACAAGCGACGAGGACGCGCGTCTTACCTGAATGCCCAGAAAATCCGGGGAGCCTTGTCCGACGCCGTCCTCAACAGCGACTCAGGCGGACTTAAGCGACTGCTCAGGCATCACCCCAAGGACTCCCTCATGCTGTGGAGGGACCTCATGACAGCCATTACCTTCAGCGCCGGAGAGATGGAACCCATCCAGGAAATATTCCGTTCGACGGGCATCGAGAAGATGCTTTTCCGCCAGCTTCGCTCCAGGAACACGCTCAAGCGCTACAAGGCGGCCCACATGATACGCCCGCTTGTGTCGCCCTTGAACCTGGACCGTATCATGGTAGCCTTGCGTCGGGAAAAGAAGGAATTCGTCCGTCTTGCGCTCGTCAAGGATCTTCTAGCGTCCGGCGACAAGCGTGGGTTCGACGGCGTCGCGGAGAGCCTCGACCGCTGCAGTATCGGATATTTCAAGTCGGTACGAGCCATGATGGCCTCTTCGGGTCATCGGTTCATAGGCTGGGCCCACAACAATCTCGGCACGGACGATCCCGGGCGCATGATCGTCATACTGTCCGGCGCGATGGTGCACGTGACCGGATGGCTCAAGGATTACGTCAGGGCGAACCTCGGTCACGACGATCCCCTGGTCAGGAGCGCCGCCATCGGAACAGCCGAGGCGGTATACCCCGATCTGCTCGCCGAGCAAGCGGACAGCCCCGATAGCGATATAGTCACCCGGCGCGTCTCCATACGTTGCCTGGCACAGATATCCTATCCGCTTGATCTCGACCGCTTCGCAGGTTTTTTCTCGGACTCTGCAGTCCAGGACGTGGCGGTCTCGGCCTTGACCGGCTATGTTTCCAGGTATCCCGAGGAGATCGAGCGGGTGGTCGCTTACCTCCAGGACATCGAAGATCTCGATGTCCAGCACTCGATCGCGGCCTGCCTCGCGGGAAGGCTTCCTTTCCTCCTCGTTTCAGGCGATGACCCGCTACGATGCCATCCGATAGTCGAGGGCATGGTGGAATCCGGCAAGAGCGCCGGGCTCATCGCCTTCCTCAACTCCAATCGCGATCCCGCCATGGAGGATGTGCTCATCGGGTGGATCAAGCCGTACCTCGAATCTGACGCCGCCTTCCGCAAGGAATGTGCCGCCTACCTTGTCCAACGGCTGCGCGTCTCGCTCGGGATCACGCCCGACGAGGTTCCCAAGAGCACCAGGAAGATCCCACTCAGCATGTCCGACAGAATCGCTCTGGCGGCCATCCTCGGCTTGATAATCCTTTTCCCCATAGCAGCGGTGGTGCTCGGCCTGTCCGGCGCGACCATCGGAAGAAGCTGGATCGTAGCGAGGGAAGCATTCCGCCAGTTCACCTGGGGGTTCGGGTTCTATGCGGTCACCCTCAACTGCATCTACATTGTCCTCATCTTCCTGGCCCGGATCAACCTGGGTGCGCAGGCGGAATACTGGAAGATCCTCGACAAGGAATACCTTTTCACGCCAGGCATATTGCCATCCATCTCAATTCTGGCTCCTGCCTACAACGAGGAGAAGAACGTCGTACAGAGCGTCCACTCGCTCCTGACCCTCGAGTACCCGGACTTCCAGGTCATCGTGATAAACGACGGTTCAGCGGACGACACCATAGGCGTCCTTCAGAGGGAGTTCGACCTGGAGCGGATCGATCCCGCCATGAGCGGATCCCTGTCCACCGCCCCCGTGCGCGGCGTATACCGTTCGCCCGGGTACGCGAAGCTCCTGGTCATAGACAAGGACAACGGGGGCAAGGCGGATGCGCTCAACACCGGCGTCAACCTCGCCGGCTGCGATTACGTATGCAGCATCGATTCCGATTCCCTGCTTGAGCCGGACGCGCTCCTGCGGATGACGGCGCAAATATTGACGTCGGACACCGAAACCATCGCCGTTGGCGGCAATATACTGCC
>PGXR01000288.1 GCA_002839245.1 Spirochaetae bacterium HGW-Spirochaetae-7
CGCCGACAGGATAGAGCTGTACGGCGACGAATTCCGTTTCGTGGAATGCGCCGGCCAGGTCCTCGTCGTCGACGACGAGCGCGGCCTGAGGCTGACGACAGAGCGCCTCTTCTACGACAGGCGCGACAGGCTGTCGAGGCTCACCGGACCTTCGGTGATGGAAGACCGCCAGAACAAGGTGGTCATCAAGGGCGACTACATCGAGAACGACGACCAACGGAAAATCGCCATAGTGCAGATCAACGTGCGCATCCTCAAGGAGAACCTGTCGTGCCGTTCGGAATTCGCGCGCTACGACAGGGCCGCGAAGACGCTCGAGCTGTCAGGCTCGCCAAGAGTCTTGCGGGACAGCGACGAGTACCGGGCCTCGACCATTCTGGTCGACCTGGATACCGAGGATATCATTCTCGATGGCGCCGTCTCGGGGAAGGTCGCCGTCGGAAGCTCAGGCAGAGACAGCGCCGAAGCCAAGAAGTTTCCTGACGGGATTATCCAGCCATGAGCGGCGAAAACATCATAGAGGAATCCGAACGGGAGCCGGAAGGAATCGCGGTCGAGGCCGTCGATGACGTCCCCGTGCACGTGCTGGAGGCCCGCGACCTGTTCAAGCGCTTTGGCAGGAAGGTCGCGGTAAAAAAGGTCGGCTTCTCGATGCGGACGGGGCAGATAACGGGCCTCCTCGGTCCGAACGGCGCGGGCAAGACGACCGTATTCTACATGATTGTCGGGTTCCTCCGGCCGAACGGCGGTTCGGTCATTCTCGACAAGCATCTTCTGTCATCGATGCCGATGTACAAGCGAGCCAGGCTGGGCATCGCCTACCTGCCCCAGGAGCCTTCGGTTTTCCGCAAGATGACGGTCGAGCAGAACGTGCGCGCCATCCTTGAGACGAGGTCCGACCTTGATGCGCATTCGAGGAAACTGGAACTTGAAGCCCTGCTCGAAGAGTTCGGCATAGCGTCGCTGCGCAGCCAGTATGCCTACACGCTGTCAGGCGGCGAACGGAGGCGTACCGAGATCGCCCGAGCCCTTGCCATCAAGCCGAAGTTCCTGCTCCTCGACGAGCCGTTCGCGGGGATAGACCCCATAGCGGTGCACGAGATCAAGGGCATCGTCAGGCGTCTGTCGTCAAAGGGCATAGGCGTGCTGATTACCGACCACAACGTCCGGGATACGCTCGAGATAACCCACGAGGCACACATCATCAACAAGGGCGAGATACTTGTCTCGGGAGACCGCGACGTCATACTTGAATCGGAACTGGCAAGACAGATATACTTGGGAGAGTCGTTCAGGATGTAGCGCGCAGGCTTTTTCCGGCGCCTCGGCGACCGGTTTTTTCAAGCGTACTCGCGACCGGAGTCCTTCCGGCACCCTCTCGCGTCAAACTTGACGCCATGGTGGGGGTGTGCTACAGTATACCCATCCCATTACGGGCTCCATCATCACTAATCCCAACGGAAGACAGATGCGATACTTCGACACTCATGCCCACATCGGGCTTATTTACGATGACCCAATAGAGCAACTGCTCGCCTGCCAAGAGGCGAAGCAGTACGGCGTCCAGAGGATCGTCAGCATTTGCAACAGCCTCATCGATTTCTTCCAGGTGTACGACAACCTGAAGACGTCCGAACACGTTTTCCATGCGGCGGGCGTTTCGCCGTCGGAGGTGGCGTCACCCGGCAAGGAATGGCGGGCAAAACTCGAGGATGCGCTGAAGCTCGCGCGAGTGATAGCCGTAGGCGAGATAGGCCTGGACTATTTCCATCGATACGGCGACAAGGACAGCCAGATTGAGCTCTTCATCGACCAGCTCGACATCGCGGCGCGCCACGAGCTGCCGGTAATCATCCACAACCGCGAGGCCGGAAAGGATGTGCTGGACGTGCTTCGGGACCGCCTGCCTCCCGCCGGCGGCGTCCTTCATTGCTATTCCGAGAATGCCGAGTACGCCTTGCGCGCGCTCGATCTCAACCTGTACTTTTCGTTTGCCGGCAACCTTACGTACCGCAACGCCAAGAACCTGCACGAGACAGTCCGCGTCCTGCCGCTTGACCGCATCCTCGTCGAGTCGGAAGCGCCGTTCATGGTGCCGTCCAAGTACCGGGGCAAGCGCAACAAGCCGGAATTCCTGCCGGCCACGGTGGACGACTTGGCCATGCTGATGGACTTGCCGGTCGAGGAAGTCGCCGAGGCGACCTGGCAGAATGCCTGCAGGCTGTTCCGCCTTCCGGCCTGACCGGGAACGAGCGGATAGGCCATGGTACTTTCGGG
>PGXR01000016.1 GCA_002839245.1 Spirochaetae bacterium HGW-Spirochaetae-7
GAACTCTTCAAGAGTTTCGCTCATGCCTCAAGCCTAGCATATTTATTACGTTTCCCACCATAAACCCGGAAGCGCCAAATTATTTCGAAGATAAAAAGATGCTTGAGTTCAAGTGTGAAGTGCAACGGTGATTCTGTTTCATAGTATACTTCGTATGGAGTCTTGAATCCAAGACGCTTTCGACATGTTATTCCGGATCCCAAGTCCACCAAGTTTATCTTCAGGATATCGATTTACGGCTTGTAGGTTCCGGAACGATATCCTTTCCGTAGACGGCGAACAGGGTAGTCCCGATTATACCAAAAACGGCTGCTGCCATAAAATTTGTCGCTGGGGAGATATTCCATAAAAATGCGCTAGAAAGTGCCGCGACGGAAACGATGATATCTCTAATCAGGTAATAGGTTCCGAAGGTTCGGGCTTTCGCGTCATCTGGCGCCAGGTCCATGATCAAGGCTTTGCGCGTCGGTTCGCCGAATTCCTTAAGACCGCGGACAATGAATGCTACGACGAGCATAGGGAAATTATGTGAGGCAAGCAATACAAGAGGAAATGCTGTGAAGAATGCAAAGGTGGCCAGGACAAAACGTTTCTTTCCATACGCGTCAGCCATTCGAGCTACAGGTATATAGACAATCATCGCCGTGGCCATCTCGATAGTTGTAAGGAGCCCGAACTGCAATGGTGAAATTCCATTGTTGTCGACTACCCAGAGGACTACGAACGCATAGGGTATTTGTTCTGCGAACCTGACCAGGATATCGCTCGCGAGAAGGCTTCTCAGGGCTGGGTTGAAAAGGTTTGTTACCTTTGTACGGGCCTGTCGCTCGCTGGTTTTTATCGGAGCATCTTCCTCCATGAACCGGTGTACGAGTAGCAGCGCAATGCCGCCCATGGTAAAAGCTACTACAAAAGCTATCCGTATGCCGATTTCCCGGCCATATGCGCCGATGAGGAGGCCTCCGATGATTGGGCCGAGAGCCATGGGAATGCGGCGGAAGAATGAATGAAGTGATACGCCGAAGCTTCGCTTTTCCTTGGGTACGGCTTTTGAAACGAGGCTCATGATTGCTGGGAGAGAAACGGCTGTCCAGGAAATAAAGAAAATAGAACCTGCAATGACGGCCTGCCATATCGGAATGAATATGACAATGAGATACCCGAACATGGCTATGCCCGTGAAAAGCTGGAGCGATTTCTTGTAGCCGATTCGGTCGGCGAGGTATCCTCCCGGGAAGGAATACAAGGCAGACAACAAGTTGTCCATGGAGTTCAGGGCTCCGATGGCCCAGGTACTGCCTCCGAGCGCTAGAACGTATAGCGGAAGGAAGCGTTCTGCCATTTTTTCACCGAGGCCGACTAGTATGACTAGGAGCAGCATCGTTGTCATACTACCGTTCCGTCTTAAAAAATCCTTGGAGTCAAAGCTGCCGGGCATTGTCCGCTCCTTGTCGTTTTCACATCGAAACCTTCGAATTCTCCATTTGATTCAGGGGGCCTAGTTCACATCTTCGTCGGAAATGTGGATACTTGGTGGCGATACATGTTTCAGGAAGGATATGATGCAGTCAATTCCAGCGCTTGTGCAAGTCCTCGTAATATTCTCGCTTGTCGTATTCGCCACCACGAGGAAGGTCCATCTAGGTCTGGCCGCTACCCTCGGTGGAATGGCCTTGGGATTGTGGCGGGGCTTGTCTCCTGCAGCCATATTCGGGTATGTGGTAATGGAACTTGTGAAAGCGGATACGCTGTTGCTGCTTGTTCTGATCATCGGCATCATGGCCTTTTCAGCTGCGATGAAGCGGTCGGGGGGAATGGACGCTTTCTCAAAGGCGCTCGAAGGCATTACCCCTTCTTCGCGGATAGCGATGGCAACGGCTCCGCTCCTTATAGGTACCTTGCCGATGCCCGGCGGCGCCATTCTCTCTGCGCCTCTAGTGGATGCTATGGATCCTGGACGATCCCGCGGCAGGGAGACGTTATCGGCGGCAAATTATTGGTTCAGGCATAACCTGGAACTGGTGTGGCCGTTATACCCTTCGTTCGTGCTGTCGGCCTCCATTACCGGGCTCTCGGTCGGTCGCCTGATGACGTTGAATGCCTATTCCTTGCCGATACTGTTCTTTCTCGGTCTGATCTTCATACTCCCCAAGGTAAGCACGGGTTCAGGCGAGAGAGCCGCGGTTGCGCTGGAACGGCCGGCTTTCGCCAAGAGACTGGCGCAATTCGGGCATAGCGTCATGCCTTTGGCCCTGCTCCTGGGCTCGTACGTTGTCGTCGATATTCTTTGGCGGTTTTTCTCCCCTGCACTCACTCTAGACGCAGACACCAGGACCGTGCTCGGCCGCTATCTGCCCATACTTACCGGGATTGTCGTAGGCAGCGCCGCTATCTGGTTTGGCCCCGCGGGATTCGGCGCATTCAGGGGCAGCGTCAGTGGTAATACCCTGAAGCTGGTCGCGGTCGTTGCCGGCATACGCATATTCTCAACGCTTATCAGTATCGGTGGAGTTGCTGCAGCTGCAGCCGGGGAGCTGGCTGCGGCCGGCATCCCTGCTCTCGTCGCTGTGGCCCTACTGCCTTTCATAGCTGCGCTTGTGACCGGAATCGGCTTCGGCTATGTCGGCTTGGCTTTCCCTATCGTGCTTGGGCTGGTACCGGAAGGCGGGGCTTTCCCCCGTGAAGCGGCGATAGTGCTTGCCGGCGCTTTCGGCTATGCCGGCATGATGCTATCGCCGTTGCATGTCTGCATGGTCGTCAGCGCGGAGCATTTTGGCACGGGTATAGTCGCGACGATACGCCGCTTTGCCATTCCCCTCGGTGCTTTCCTGGTTATCGCCCTGGCGTATGTCTGGATTCTATCCGTTGCGCTTAGCTGACGATATGCCTTGACCCAGCGGAGCCGAAACGCGATGTTGAATCGATATGTTGTCAATCTTCAAGCCATTCTACCCAACGCTCTACCAAGGATCGAACCGCGGCGATACCTACTTCGAGGGCTGGTATTTCAAGCAAAGCACCAGTACGTCGATGGCATCGAGTGGCGGGGCCAGGACGGTTTCGTTCATTCCGGGTATATCCCGTTCGCGTACCGGTGATCGCGCTTTCGTGCAGATGATCGACGGCGTCAACGGCAGGACCAGGTTTTTCCCGTTCCCTGTCGGGGAATTCTCCTCGAGCGATAGTCCATTTCAGGTATGTGTCGGCCCCAACCGCTTCTCGCTCTCGGGATTGAGGGTTGAACTGGAGGACGGGGAGGGTGCCGTATCGGCAGTACTCGACTATGGTCAGATGACGCCTCCGAGGCGCTCCATTTTCAAGCCGGGAGTAATGGGCCCGTATTCGTTCGCGCCGTTCATGGAATGCTACCACGGTATAACGAGCCTCGATCACGCCGTAGACGGCTTTGTATCTTTTCGGGACGTGGGCGGCGGAGCAGAAGACCTGGTACGCTTCAACGGCGGGCGAGGGTACATCGAAAAGGACTGGGGCACTTCCATGCCCTCGAGCTGGGTATGGATACAGACGAATACCTTCGACGAGGCAGTAGGCCCCGCGTCGTTCTTCTTCAGCCTGGCCCGAATTCCGTGGCTAGACAAGCACTTCAACGGTTTCATATCGATACTGTATTGCGGCGGTCGCGAGTATCGCTTCGCCTCGTACACGGGAGCGCGGATGGAACTCCTCGAGGTCAGCGGCAAGTTCATCAGGATCCTGATCGCGGACAGCAAGACCAAGCTCGAGGTGCAGGTCATCCGCAACAGCGAAGGATTCCTGGCAGCGCCGGTCGATGGCGCGATGGACAGGCGGATAGCCGAGAGCGCCGACTCGTCGGTCCGTGTCGTTCTCAAGCGGCGCCATGGCTCCGCCGATATCCCCCTCTTTGACTCCAGCTCGGCGGCTTCAGGCGTTGAAGTCGTCGGCGATACGTCCTCCCTGATGCCGTAATCGGTACCGTATATCTTGCATATAAACGGCGGAGGCTGAGCGACATGCAATCCTGGAAACTCTATCTGGCAGGGGTCGGCTGGTCGACCATTTTCGGGCTTTCGTTCCTTGTGACGAAAGGCGCGCTCGACGCGTTCAGCCCGGTAACCCTGCTCTTCCTGCGCTTTGCGCTGGCTTCCATCGCGATGCTGATTCTTGCCAGGCTCGGCTTCATCACTGTGCGGTTCCACGGCAAGCCGCTCCTGCCGCTGGTCCTGTTGTGCCTTTTCCAGCCGGTGCTCTACTTCTCCTTCGAGACCTTCGGTCTCAGGGAAGTGGCATCGAGCACGGCCGGCCTGGTTATCGGGGCACTTCCCGCCGCTGTAGCCGCGCTGTCCGTTCCGATGCTTGGCGAGCGCCTTTCGAAGCGCCAGGTGGCCGGTCTCGTCCTCTCGATAGCCGGTGTCGTGGCGATAGTCCTCGCCGGCGAGCCAGGATCGAACGCGGAGAAAGGAGCAGCCGGCGTTGCTCCAGACAGTCTGCGGGGAGTGCTCCTGGTCGTCGGCGCGCTGGCGAGCGCAGCGTTCTACAACATTTTTTCCCGCAGGGCCAGCGCCTATTACAAGCCGGCCGAGACTACCTTGGCGATGATGACCTCGGGGGCCGTCTTTTTTGGATTGCTGGCGATCGTCGAAGGAGCTTCGAGAGGGTGGTCTGCCATGTTCGGGAATGCTACATTGGCGGCCTGGGGCTCGGTCGCCTATCTGGGGCTGCTGTCATCGGTCCTGGCGTTCTTCCTGGTCAACCTGAGCCTGGCGCGGCTAAAGGCGTCACAGGCTTCCGTCTTCGGTACGCTGACGACGCTCGTGTCGCTGGTCGCCGGTGTGGCTTTTCGCGGCGAATCCTTCGGCTTCAGCGAAGCGCTTGGCGCGGTCTGCATAGTCACCGGGGTCTGGATGACGAACGCCAGGGCGCGATAGATCATGCCGCGTGCTATACTGAGCAAACTGGATCGTTGGCGGGAATGTCGTGAAAGTTAAAAGCGCAACCATTAGCCTCTGCCGACGGATGCTCTACGAGTCCATCTCGGCCGAGACTATGGTTCGGTTCGTCAGGTTGATCGACCCTGAATACGACCTGTATGAGCGATCGGGAATCCCCCGCAATATCCCAATCACGAACCAGATGGCAGCCGAACGAATAGTCAAGGAAATCGTCGAAGAAGGCCGTTTCATCGATTTCATAGAGACGCTGGTCAGGATCGATGCCGGCGGGTTCATGGGCCGCTTGTACCCCATCAAGGGACTCGTACAGATAGTGAAGACGTTGATGCAGGACGGCTTCATCTTCGACCGCTCGACCGGCCAGTTCTTCGAGAATGCACGTGAACGGGCGAGCCCCGACTGGGGGCGGCTGCGCGATGGCGACGAGCGACAGGCGGCGGTGCTCAGGCTCGATGTCGTCGCCAATTCCGCGCTGGTCAAGAGGAATTCCGCAGGCAAGGTCGACAAGGCCTATGCTGAGCTCCGCTCCATCGTGAACAGGGCCGTCATCGGGCGGTTTGGCCGGCTCTGGTCTTGGGAAGGAGACGGCGCGCTGGCCGCCTTCCTTTTCGGCCAGAAGGAACGATCGGCCGTGCTGGCGGGCATGGAAATACTCAACGAACTTTTCTTCTACAACAGGCTCGAGAACCCGTTGGGCGAGCCCCTGCGCGTAAGGATCGCGGCCCATTCGGGTCCCATCAGGTATAGGGTCAATCCCCTCGAGCTTCTCAAGAACGAGACGCTCAGGGACGTGACGCAGCTCGAGTCGAGAGCAACGCCCGTCGATTCGCTCTGCGTCTCCGGCAACCTTTTCCTCTCGATCGACAGGGTGATCCATGAGCGCTTCGGGGCCGAGCAGCAGTCAGAATTCGGCAAGGTCAGGCTGTACGCGGTCAACTTGGAGCAGCCATGACGTTTCTCATCTATTGCATCGATCCTGAATCGTCTTTCGCAGCCGGCAAGGTAGGCGCGTCGCAGTTGCGTCCGCTGGCCGAACTCAGGAGCCTGCGGCCGGAACCAGGCGACATGACATGCCTCGATGTATCGGGACTCGACGCCGAGACGCGACGCAAGTCCATGACCGCCCTCAGCAAGCGCTGCGCCGGTACCGCGTGGGTAATCGCCGATCCTGAAGGCATTATCGAAGATCCCGCCACCCTGTTCTTCAAAGGCGCTTCAGATTATTGGGGGTCGAATTTCTGCAGGGCAATAGCGGATGGGAGCGGCAAGAAGGCCGGCCTCAAAACACGGCTCAAATTGGCATTGGCTTATTGCGATGCAAGGAGTGCGCAATCTCCCCGGTCGTCATTGGTGAAGCCGATGCAGGATGAATCCGCACAGAAGGCGAACGACTGCGTTTTCACTGGCTGGAAAGCGATACGGTCGGGTACCATATATCCATTCTATTTCCTTCACGTGTCCGTCTCGGCACACATGAACCTGAGGACTCGCTTGGGCGAGGCCGCGCATGCAAGCTTCAGGGACAAGTTGCGGAGCCATCTTCAACAGAGCCTCGTGGATGCCGATCCGTTGCTTTGGATGGAATTCGACGCGACCAGCCTGTACCTGCTGCCGCCCCGGGCTTTCAATTCGAGGGCCGCTGTCGTAGCCTGCCTTCGGCTGCTGCTGGGCACGCCCCTGGTCAGCTATGAAAAGCTCGGTTTGCCTTTCCCGATATCGTTCAGCTTCGCGCTTCACTACGGGAGAAGCGAATTCGCGGAGCCGGGCAGGACGGGCGCCATCGTATCGGACTCTGTCAACTTCGTTTTCCACCTTGGCTCCAAGCGGGCCGAGCCCGGCAGGCTGGTCATATCCGGAGAGGCCGGCCGCGAGGCGATTCCGGATTGTCTTGCCGATCTGTTCGTCCCGGGAGGTTCGTTCGAAGGCCGCGAGCTGGCAGAGTCCAGGCGTTTCGGCATCAAGTAGCGTGGACCTGCCTTTTGATGCAGTCCATTGATTTTGTGGTTTGATCCATAGATACTGTAGCGATGCCGCAGCTCTTCGAACTCGTGATAGTTGCATTCCTCGCCGTGATAGCGATCGAGCTTCTGTTGATCCATCGTGACCTGGCAAGCCGCCAGGGCGGAGGTGTGCCCTACAAGGACGAGGTCCCGGGGCAGACCATCAACGTGAACGTGGGGACGCCAGCCGGTCCTGCCGGTCCGGCAATCTCCGTCGCCCATGAACAGGATGGCCGAAAGGGCGAAGCGCCGGAAGTGGCGACCGGACCCGTGGCCGATACGGCGACGCAGGTCCTCGAGAGCGAACCGCCCCAGGACCTCGTTCCTGCCAGACTGTCGGCGAGTCAAAGCGTCCGCTCCACCTCCAGCGGCTTGATAGCCAAGAAGTGCCCATCATGTGGCATGGAAAATTCCAGCTACCGCTCGGAATGTTTCAACTGTGGAGGAGCGCTGTAGGCAACTGGCCGGGTGATGACTCGTCGAGGGCCGAAAGTACGTGCCAGGAAGGTACGGCTCCCGGGCTGAAAAACAAGAAAACACAAAGCGGGGCATGGATCGCCTGCTTGGCCAGCTCGAGGAACAGGCGATGTCCAGACCTTGAAACTGCGTCTACGCCATGCGCCATGATCAGCAGTGGCCGTTCATCGCTCGCCTTAGCCATCAGGCCCTTGACGCAACTCGCCGACATGCCGCTCCTGCGACGCTTCTGTGCCTCTGCCCCCGTTGGTCCGGAACCGGTTTTGCGCTCGACAAGCGCGACGAGCTGGGCTATCGAGGCGTTTTTGGGTACGGTGCCCAGATCGACGACAAAAGCTCCCGCGCGTGTCGATTCGAGTGCGGCGGCAATTATGGCTTCCGGTTCTCCGGCAGCGGGTTCCTCTATGAATCGTACCAAGCCCATGCCCGACCTTGCCCGCTCGACCGCTTCGAGGATCGTAGCGGCTACGTCCTCGGGCCGTCCCGCGGATGGCCGCCAGATGAATCCTGCGGGCGCTGGCTTCCGTGACGCAGCCGCTTGCACTGGTGGGGAGGCTTGGGGTTCCACTGCGCCCGTACCGGATGATTGTGTCCCAGCCGGGAAAGCGGCCGGGAAAGCGGCCTGAATTTCGGCCTGAATCTCGGCAGGTATGATGGTACGGATTCTGCTCGACGGCGAGAGTGGCGCCGCAACCGGCAGGAAGTCCGCCGGTTCCTGCTTCGGTTCGGCGATCGGTTCGGCGATCGGTGCGGATGGAAAGACGCGCGGAACTTGAGGAACGACGACCCTGGCCCTTTCGAGGGCTGCCTTGTAGCCCGCATCGACATACGTTTCGGTGGCTATGCCATCGTCGTCCTCGTCACGGTCGGCTTCGAGTTCCTCCAATTCAAGGAGTTCATCGTCGGTTTCCATGGTCTCTATCGGTTCCAGTGGCTCCCGGCTATCTTCTTCCGACAAGAGCCTGAAATAATTGGCGGTCTCGAGGCTCCTTACTATCTCTCGCGCGTCAGCCTTGGCTTTTTTCAGGTTGAGGGTCGCAAGGTCGGCGATAGGGTCGGGCTCACCTGCCTGCATCCAAGCTTTCCGTCTGGCATCGAGTATCAGGCGCAAGTCGGTTATGAAGGCCATGATGTCATCATGCCTGAACGCGGGATTTTTCCTGAGCGCGCGCACGGTTGTCGTGGTGAGTTCCCGGGGGACAGCCCTTCGGGCGAGTGCCGCGGCGACGTGGGACGGTGAGGCCGACCGTGAGCGCACGAGGATGCCCGATCTGCTGCCGTACGGCAATTTACCCGCAAGCAGCCTGAAGAGCAAAACGCCAAGCGAGTAGATGTCTGACCTGTAGTCCGTAGGCTTGTCTTTTTTCAGTTCAGGCGAAGCGTAGCCCCAGGTTTGCTTGTAGTCTTCTTCCCTGTCTTCAGCCACCAGGTTGAAGAACGGCTCGTAGCCGGGCATGAGTATCTTGAGTTCGTCGATGTTGTCGGCCGTGCTGTGGACCGCTATGCATTCTGGAGCCAGTACACCGAAAGCCTCGCCTCGTTGGTGGAAGGTTCCTATTCCTTCGGCAAGCTCGATGGCGAGTCGGCACGAATGTTCTACGGAGAAGCGCTTTCCTGCGTCGAGGACAGTCGCAAGATTCTGGTGGCCGCCGTATTCCGATGCTATGAAACACCTGTCGCCGAACCTGTCAACCTCGATAAGGCTCAGGATGGCCGGCGATACCAGGGTGATGCGCTTCCTCGCGAGCTCGATAAACGCCTTGGTCCGGAGCTCATCCGAGGCGTATCCGGGCTTGATGAAGCGAAGCAGGAAATTCGACGCGACAAAAATGGCGCTTGCCTGCCACCACTCCGAGAAGCTGTCTTCGCCGACCCGCCTGCGGAGTATGTAGCATCCATTGACTATCGCGTTTGCTTCGAGCATCGGTCCTCGCTGCCTATGGAACGGGCGCGGCAGTCGCCGCGCCCGTTATGATCTGTATCGAATCGTCGAAGAATGCCTACGTTTCGATCTTCGGAATGTTAGGCTTCACGATGTTGGCCGCGTAGTCGCCTCGCTCGAGGAGGATGTCCGGGATCGCTTCGTTGAGCTTCTTGGTCATGTCGAGGAACTTGCCGCGGATATTGTTCGACTGGAGAGCGACGTCCTGCACCTCGCGAGACGGCATTGGCCGCTGCGGCTCAATCAGGCTGGCGATCTCGTCGAGGACCGTGAGCACTATCCTGTTGAGCGGATACATCTGGTCCTGCCCCTTGTCCAGGTGCTTGCCCAGGTTGTTGACGTCGTTTACCGTCAGCGGATAGAGCCGGTACCCTTCTTCAGGATCCTTGAAGCAGACCGTCAGGAGTCCGTAGATGATGAGCAGCGCCTTGGGATAGACCTCGCCTGACTTCCATTTGGTGAGCATGCGGAAGCATTCCCTGAGCATGAAGGTGTTCGGCTGGATGCTTCCGAAGAAGCGGGCCGGATCCCCTTCGCCCGCGAGGGCGTCGATCACGTAACGGTTACCGGACTCCAGGAGCTTGAAGTAAACCGAATAGTTGTCGGGCGTCAGTCCGACCTTTCCGACGAGGTAGTGGGCGAGAGCGATCGATGCGAAAACGCTGTATCCGTCCCTGCAATCGATGATATCGTTTACATAGGAGAGCGTAAGAGCGTTTATCTCCTGGTCCGACCACTGAGGCCAAGTAGAGGCTTCAGGCATAAAAACCCTCCTTTAGGCCGCGGTCACGCCTCTGGACTACATCCAGCGGCGTGACGGGCAGCCAAAGTCATCCTGGTGGACCGATTAAGTCTGCGGTTGCTGGGCGGCCGCGGGGCGCGCCTTGGCGGCCGTTTCGGCTGCGGCGCCTTTCTCGGCTTCCGACAGAGGAACGCGCTTGCGAGGCTGGACATCCTGGTCCAGGTTGGGCTCGGTCCTGAGCAGTACTTCCGGGATGACGTCGACGAGCCTCTTGGTGCTGTCGAAGAAGTTGTTCCTGGTGTTGTGGGCGTGGACCGCCAGGTCTTCCATGTCTTCGTCGATGTTCTGCCCCTCGAGTGACGACAGCTTGTCGAGGATGTCCAGGATGCTCCGGTTGAGGAGGTCGTCCTGTCCTTTGTCCTCGTTCAGGTGCTTGCCAAGAGCGTTCACGTCGGCGACGGACGGCGCATAGATCTTGTAGCCGTCGAGCGGGGAGTTGAACGCGGCCTGGAATACACCCAGGATGATGCCGAGCGTCTTCGGATAGATCTCGCCCTTGCGGTACTTCGTGAGGATGCTGAAGCAGGTGGCCACGATGAAGTGGTTTGGCTGGATCGAGCTCATGAAGAGGAAGGGGTCGCGCGTGCCGAGCAGCGCGTCTATGACGTGGTGGTTGCGGACGGTGAGTATGTTGAGGAATACCGGGTAGTTGCCGTTGGTGATGCCCGTGAAGTTCAGGTAGTTCGCATAGGTTATTGCGCATTCAACGGCTTCCTGCGTGCGGCAACCGATGACTCCCTTGAGCATGCTGTACTCGATGTGGTGAATTTCCTCGTTCGTCCAGTCCTGCTTCTTTTCGAACAGTTCCTTCATGTTCTATTCCTCCTAGGCCACGAACAGCTGGCGCGGCGCGGTTTCTTTTGCCACGTAATCGGATTTGACGAGGAGCACCTGCGGTATGACGTCTTCCATTTTCTTTCGCTTGTCGAAATAGAAGGTCCGGATGCTGTTCGCCTGGCGCGCCATCTGCTCCTTGTCAGGATCGGTCGACGTACCGGCGAGCGAGCCGATCCTGTCGAGGATGTCGAGGATGCAGCGGTTGTTGGGATCGTCCTGGCCCGTCTCCTTGTTGAGATGCTTGCCAAGGTTGTTCACGTCGTTGATGGACGAAGCGTAGATCTTGTAACCGTCCTTCGGGGAGGCGAACGCGGCCTGCAGCACGCCAAGCACTATCGAAAGGGTGACCGGGTAGATGCCGCCGGGGTGCCAGTTCGTGAGCAGCTTGAAAGCGGTAAAGGTCAGGTAAGAGTTGGGCTGGATCGGGCTGATCAGGAGGAACGGGTCCTTGAGGGCTACCATCGTATCGATGACCCAATGGTTCTCAACTTCGAGCAACTTCAGGAAAAGCGGGTAGTTGTCGTTGTTGAGTCCCGAAAGGCTCAGGAAGCGGGCGAAACTGATCGCGCCTTCTACTGCCTCTTCAGTTCTTGATGCCAGCATGTTCTGCATAATCCCGAGCTCGACCTGCATGATCGTTTCTTTGGACCATGTCCGTTCGATCATTTTTTCGGTCTGCTTGTCCATCATAACCTCCTCGGTGGATGAATCGTCTGTACAATTGACTTAAAGCTATTTCAGACTAAATCATAGAGCACCAGCGAATTATGTCAAGTCCCATACGCCAGGGAATCGTTGCAGTCTCACTTGTTGTTGCCGTAGGCTGACAGGAAGCTGGCTCCGAACATGGAATAATCGTCCGAATTAGAAATATTCTTCGTTTCACTCGCCAGTTTGAACATTTTCCTGAAATATGTGTCGATGTAGGTCCTGCGACGGTCAATGTTGGCAGCAAGTTTGCCGGCCAAGCCGGCGGGGTCCTCGGCATAGCCTTCGACGAGGCGGCGAGCCAGGTGCCTGAGCGCCTCGGTCGGGATGGCCATCATGGCCTTGAGCCGGGATTCGAACAGCTCGATCGGCACTCCGTCGAAATTCTCGGGCTTGAGGAGCGTCAGGAACCGCGTCTTTTCGCCGCGAACCCACCCGAATTTGCCCTCGATGCCGGTGATCTTCATGTCGGCAGCCTCGAAATCGGCCTTGTCGAAGTCGATGGCAACGACGAACGGCTCTTCCTTGCTGTTCCTGATGACGAGATAGTTGTTCGGGTTCCGGTCCTCGTCGAAATACATCCACCTGTTGATGAGATCCATTCGAAACCAGTCTATGAAAGGACGTTCCATGTAGTTGTACGACGATATCTGTATGGCGTTCCTGACAACCTTGACGGCACGGTAATCCTTGCCAGCGATGGCGCAGACCGTGGAAGGCGCTGAAAGCGTTCCCATCCAGTGGTCAAGCAGGAAGGCGAGAGTACAGATCCGGTGGTAAAGGGTCTCGGAACGGTCGAGCGTCGGCTTCAGAATCCAGGGGTCGCCGTCGATGTCCTCGGCTCCCAGGTAGCCCTTGACAGCGGCGTTGAACGGGATGTCCTGCTGCTTCTCGGTGATGCGCATCGAAAGGGAATCCATCTTGGCCAGCGCTGCCTCGGTGTCCATGTCGAGGTAGAAACTGCGGATGATGGCCTCGTCGTTGATGCTCCTGGCGAGAAGTTCCCGGTCATCCATAGTTGTATACCTCCGGCACGATATCCACCGCCAGCTTGACGACGAGCTTGCCGCCCGATGTCGTGAAATACGGCGCCCTGCTTCCAGAACCTGAATAGATGATGTGGTGGCCCTGAATGCCTATGACATTCATCCAGATCCCCGTCTTGTTGCCGTCATTCCAGAGCGGATTATGCCCGACTATGAACTGAGTATCAGCCGGCATGTCCAGGAGGTCAAGGACCAGCCGGACATCCCCTTCGCCGTACTCTTTGGGGCTCGGGTTGCCGTGGTATTCGTTGACCCGGTTCCATTGGAGCTGGTGGTATTTTTCGGGGTACTTGCTGATGTTTATAAGTTCTTCCCGCACGAGACCGCCCCGGGGCGGGCCGGCGTGCGTCATCACGAATCCGTCTCCAATGATGAATACCGGCAACGACTCGAAGAAACGACCGACCGCGGTCGCGAAGTCGGCTCCGCGGGAAGCTATCATGGCGTCGCGGAATTCCAGGCCCTGGGCAATGCCGCTTTTCCGCAGCCTCGAGTCGAAGGTGTCATGGTTTCCGCGGATATAGTACACGTTGCGCGGGTATTCGACGATGAGCTGCAGTATGTAATCCAGAATGGCTATGGATCCGTCGGTATCGCGCATGTGGCCGGTGCGGTCGTCGTGTACCGAGTCTCCGATGAACAGGAGCGCCGCCCGTCCGGCATCAAGGTCTTTCCTGTTGTCGTCATGGTCCATTATGGCCTTGAGGTTGTCCAGGTTCGCGTGCAGGTCGCCGATGATGACAGGCCGTAGCCCGGCGGGCAACTCGATGAGACCGCCGGGGTTGCCCTCGTCGTCCTTGAGCCGGCCAGGCCATTTGCCGGCCGCCTCGATGGCTTTCTCGACGAGCTGCACTCCTATGGGTCGTTCGCCCATACGGACCTCAAGACTCTTGGAATTGGACAAAAATTGCCTCCCCGGATCATCCCAGTATCGGTGTTACACTAGCATGCAATCGCTGTGGATGTCCTGCAACGCCTCTTACTTCGATGGGCGGGCGCCTGTCTTCCGCTTGCGCTTGCGGCGTTCCTCCACAAGTCCCATGAAATCGTTTTCCGGCGAAACGTCCGAACGGTTCGGGAGCTTGACCAGGAGCGGTTCGGGGATGGCGTCATTGAGGTTGCGCGTGCTGTCGAAATAGGCGAACCGGAGGTTGAAGGCGTGCTTTGCCAGTATGTTCTTCTCGGGCTCGCCGTAGTACCGGCCGAGGCCGGTTATCCTGTCCAGAATTTCAAGGATGAATTTGTTCTGGGGATACGCCTGGTCCTTGTCCTTGACGAGGAACTTGCCCAGGGCGTTCAGGTCCATGATATGGAGCGGATAGATAGCGTACCCGTCATCGGGATCGAAGTAGGCGTTCTGGACTATGCCAAGCGTGGCTTCGAGCACGTTGCCGTGGAGTTCGTCGGGATGCCGGGAGGTGAGCACGCCGAAGGTCGTCTCTATGAGTTCCGCATCGGGCCGGATGGTGGAGAACAGCAGGCGCGGTTCCCTGTCGTGGAGCAGTTCTTCTACGACCCATGGATTGTTGGTAATGAGCATCCTGAGGAAGAGGCGATAGTTCTCGGTCGTGACGCCCGAGCGGTTGAGTAGCCTGGCGAAGGCGACCGAACATTCGACCTGCGTATCGGTAGTGCACGTGAAAAGCGCCTCACGGATGGTGTACGCATGGTCGCGAATGAGTTTCCTGTCGTTGTCAGAAATCGCGCCCCCCGTTTTCTGGGCCATGCCCTCTGTCCCCCTCCCCGAATACATGGACGGCACCTCAATCGACGCCGGTTCCGGATGCCAGAGACCATCCATACTCAATGGTCGGATGATACGGAGCCATGCATGAGCGTAGAAATGTTCGACATGACAAAATGCAGGCCATTGCATAAATATACGGAATTCTGCTAATTACTATGCATGAATATGCATGAAATGGCGACAAAAGGGTCAGCCGCGGCAAAGGCCATGTTGTCGCTTCCAAGGTCGACGAAGGATGCAGCGCTCTCGACTATCGCCGATCGCCTGCGTGGCGGCGCTGCCGGTATATTCGCTGCCAATGAAGCCGACCTCGAGGCCGCGCGCGAGGCTGGCCTCCTGGATCCCGTGCTGTCACGGCTCGGCTACGGAGAGAAGAAGCTTGCCGAGTCGCTCGAGATGCTGCGTTCGCTCGCCCGGCTCTCTGATCCGACCGGACTGGTACTCGAGGCGCGGCGCCTCGACACTGGACTGACGCTTCGCCGCGTTTCCTGTCCCATCGGCCTGATCGCGCTGATATTCGAGAGCCGCCCCGACGCCCTCGTGCAGATGGCCGGCCTCGCGGCCAAAAGCGGCAACGCCATCATCGTCAAGGGCGGCCGCGAGGCCGAGCGGACCAACCGCGCCCTGGCGTCGATAGTCGCGGCGGCGGGGGTCGAGGCGGGCCTGCCTCCAGGATGGCTCGGGCAGGCGGAGACGCGCGCCGAGGTGGCGGACCTGCTGTCGCTCGACCGTCTCGTCGACCTGGTCATACCGCGTGGGTCCAACGAGTTCGTCAGGCACATCATGGAAACCAGCCGGGTCCCGGTGCTCGGTCATGCCGACGGCGTCTGCCACGTCTACGTCCACGGGGACGCGGACCTGGCCATGGCCGCCAGGCTCGCCGTTGACAGCAAGGCACAGTACCCCGCCGCGTGCAACGCCGCCGAGGTCCTGCTCGTCGAAGCCTCGATAGCTGGGCGGGCGCTGCCCGTGATCGCTGCCGCCCTCGAGAAGGCCGGCGTCGCGCTCGAACTGTGCCCGAGGAGCGCCGCGATACTGGGCAGCGGCCCCGGTCTATCGATGAAGCCTGGCGACGACTGGTCGGTGGAATACCTGGATTACAGGATGGCGGTACTGGTCGTCGACTCGATCGACGCCGCGATCGAGCACATCAACGACTACGGCTCGGGGCATACCGACGCCATCGTCTGCGAGTCGGCGTCCACCGCCCGGCGCTTCATGGACGGGGTGGATTCAGCGTCGGTATTCCACAACGCCAGCACCAGGTTCGCCGACGGCTATCGCTTCGGGCTGGGCGCCGAGGTGGGCATCTCAACCGGCAAGCTGCACGCCCGCGGACCGATGGGCATGGCCGGCCTTGTGACGTACAAATGGAAACTCGAAGGCACGGGGCAGGTCGTCGCCGACTACGCTTCGGGCGCCAGGGCTTTCGAGCACGCCGAGCTCGCCCGCGAAGAGGGGCAGCGGGATGACTGAAGCTGGAGGGGCGGGAGCACGGACGGCGCTTGCCTCGGCGAAGCGCGTAGTCATCAAGATCGGGACGAATACCATCACCAGGAAGACGGAAACGCCGTCAAGGATTTCCGACGGCCCCGGCGATGAACGGACGGGCATCGACGTGGAATATCTTCATCGCGTGGCGGCCGAACTTGCCGACCTCGTGCGTTCCGGCCGGCAGGTGCTGCTCGTCACCTCGGGAGCGGTAGGGATGGGCGCGCGCGAGCTCGGGCTGTCCAGGAAGCCCAAGGACATGAGGACGAAGCAGGCCTGCGCCGCCATCGGCCAGCCCCTGCTGATGGAAGAATACCGCAAGGCCTTCTGCGTATTCGGCCTTACCGCCGCGCAACTGCTCGTGACGAGGGACGTCTGGGACAGGCGGTCGGCATACCTCAACCTACGCTCGACCGTGGAGGCTCTGCTCGAGCGCCGCGTCGTGCCGGTCTTCAACGAGAACGACTCGGTATCGACCGTGGAAATAGCCTTCGGCGACAACGACCAGCTGTCTGCATACGTCGCGAGCAAAATCGACGCCGAGCTGCTCATCATCCTCTCGGACGTGGATGCGCTGTACGATGCGGATCCCAGGGCCGATCCTGCCGCCAGGCCGATACCCTACGTGCGCGAACTGGCGCCGGAGATAATGGCGTCGGCCGGCGGAAAGGGCACGGAATTCTCGACGGGCGGGATGAGGACAAAGTTGCTGGCGGTCGGCATAGCACGCGACGCGGGATGCCGGGTGGTAATCGCGGACGGACGTGCGCCGGGAGTCATTTCCAGGATACTGGCCGGAGAGACGGTCGGCACCCTCTTCGACGCGGATTCGGGGCTGAAGAACCGGCAACGCTGGATCAAGAACACGAGGGCCCAGGGAGTCATCCAGGTCGACGATGGCGCGCTCGCGGCGATGAGGGCGAACAATTCCTTGTTGCCGCGCGGCGTGACCGGTGTCACGGGGAGTTTCGAACGGGGAGCCGTGGTGATGGTCAACGACGCGGCCAAGCTCATCACGAACCTGTCGTCCGGCGAAATCGACGAGGCGCGCGGCAAGCGCTCGATCGACTCAGGCGGCAGGACCGGCGGTGGCAAGGTCGTCGCCCGGCCCGACGACGTGGTCTTCCTGGACGAGTGACTACGGCCTGGCCTCTCCGCCCAGCGCGCCGAGATCGTAGGGCGTCTCCTGGTACACGCAGTAATTGAGCCAGTTGGCGTACAGGAGGTGGGCGTGCGAGCGCCAGCTCATCACCGGTTCGCGGCTCGGGTCGTCCCCTGGAAAGTAGTTCGCCGGTACATCGATGCGCAAGCCTTTCCCGATATCGCGGTCATACTCGGCCTTGAGCGTCAGCTTGTCGTACTCGGGGTGGCCGGTGACGAAGACCCGCCGCCCGTCCGTGGACGTGGCGAGATAGGCGCCGGCGACGTCGGATGAAGCGAGGAGCTTGAGAGCGCTTTCACGCTCTATATCCCTGGCGAGTACCCCGGTATGCCTGGAGTGCGGAGCAAGGAACTCCTCGTCGAAACCGCGCAGCAGCGGCTCCTTGAGGTCGAGGGCCTTGTGGTGGAAGAGCCCGAACATTTTCGAGGGCAGGGGATATTTCTGTATGCCGTAATGGTGGTATAGCCCTGCCTGCGCGCCCCAGCATATGTGCATGGTCGACCAGACGTTGGTCGAAGACCAATCCATCAGGCGGACGAGTTCCGGCCAGTAATCGACCTCCTCGAAGGGAAGGATTTCCACCGGTGCCCCGGTGATGACCAGGCCGTCGAATCGCTCGTGCAGAATCTCGTCGAGCGGTTCGTAGAAGGCGTCCAGGTGCTCGGTCGGCGTGTTTCTCGCGTCGTGGGTAGCCATCCTGATGAACCGGATATCGGTCTGGAGCGGCGTATTGCCAAGCAGCCTGAGTATCTGGGTCTCGGTGACCATCTTCGTGGGCATCAGGTTGAGGACGGCGATGCGCAGCTCACGGATGTCCTGGTGGTACGCGCGCTCCTTCGTCATGACGAAGATGTTTTCTTCTTCCAGTTGGCGGGCTGCCGGCAGGTCGTCGGGGATTCTTACTGGCATGGTGCCTCCACGATAGTCTTGACATCGATACTGTTATTATAGATAGTAACGATTCGACGCCAGTGTGGCTGAAAAACATAAAAGAGGCAAGGCGACGAAGCCTGCTTCCCGGAAAGGAAGCCATGAGCGAACGCGACGGACGACAAGGAATGCTATGTGACATGATGATGCCCCGTTCGCTCTACGTCGCGCGTTGTCGCGTACGGTGCGTCCGGGGCTCTCGATAGGATCCCCCAAAGGGCGACCCTATGCTATCATTACCCGGAGGCCCACCATGGCTCAAGACACCAACCCCCGATTCGAAACGATTTCAGTACAAGCCGGCCATAGTCCTGATCCGACCACCCTGTCGCGCGGCGTACCGGTCTACAGGACGAGCTCGTTCACGTTCAAGAGTGCCGAGCACGCGGCCAACCTGTTTGCCCTCAAGGAATTCGGCAACATCTACTCGCGCCTCGGCAATCCGACAAACGACGTGCTCGAGGCTCGCGTCACCGCGCTCGAAGGTGGAGCCGCATCCGTTTCAGTGGCATCAGGAGCCGCCGCGATATTCAATACCGTCATCACGATTGCCAAGGCCGGTGACGAGATAGTGTCTGCGTCCAACCTCTATGGCGGTACCTACACCTTGTTCGACGCCATACTCCCCGACCTGGGAATTACCACGAAGTTCGTAGACGTGCTCGACCCTTCAGCTTTCGAGAAGGCGATAAGCCCCAAGACCAGGCTCATCTACATCGAGACGATAGGCAATCCGGTACTCGACCTGGCAGACGTCGAGGCCATATCGAAAATAGCCAGGAAGCACAAGCTGCCCCTCGTCGTAGACGCCACCTTCACCACGCCGTATCTCCTGCAGACCATAGCGCTCGGCGCCGACATAGTCATCAACTCGCTGACCAAGTGGCTTGGCGGCCACGGCACCGCAATTGGCGGCATAGTCACAGACGCCGGTACTTTCGACTGGTCGGATCCCAAGTTCGAGCTGTTCAACAAACCGGACAAGAACTACCACGGACTACGCTGGGCCATGGACCTTCCGCCCGAGCTAAGGAAGATAGCCTTCGCCCTGCGGTTCAGGACCGTGCCCCTGCGCAACATCGGCGCCTGCCTATCGCCGGACAATGCCTGGATGTTTCTCCAGGGCATCGAGACACTGCACGTGCGCATGCCAAGGCACGCGGAGAACGCGCTGGCGGTGGCCACGTTCCTCAAGAAGCATCCCAAGGTCGCCTGGGTCCGCTATCCCGGCCTCGAAGGCGACCTGTCGTATGCTCTGTCAAAGAAGATCCTGCGGAAAGGCGCGGGCGGCATGGTCGTCTTCGGCGTCAAGGGCGGGAAGCCTGCCGGCGAGAGGTTCATCGAGTCGCTCAAGCTGTTCTCCCACCTGGCCAACGTCGGCGACGCCAAGAGTCTGGCTCTCCATCCGGCGAGCACCTCGCATTCGCAGCTCACCGAGGAGCAGCAGAAGGCTTCCGGGCTCACAGCGGACCTCGTCCGCCTGTCCATAGGCATCGAGAACATCGACGACATCATCGCCGACCTCGAGCGGGGTCTCGGGGCGGTCTAGCTTCAAACACGGCCGGGCGCAACCCTATCATCCGGGCGCTCCGGCCGCTTTCTAAAAGCCGATGTAATCGGAGTATATCGACTTGGCCTGTGACTCGTCCCTGACGCTGGTAATGATGGCCCGGCCATCCCTGAACAGCCTAATTTCCCGATCGGGCGAGGTGAAGGTGAGCATGAACGTGCTTGCCCTGACCGTGCCCAAGGGCCGGAGCCTGGTCGCCACCGTTTCAAAATCGACGACCGTCCCGTCGGCTGGGCTCACCTGGACCGAATCGCGGCCGCAGAGGCTGACGGTGCACGTGCCGCGATGGACGTCGAGAAAGTCATACCGCCCATGGGAACAGGCAGGGCACGCAGCGTCGCGCTCGATCTCGACCTCATGGAACGAGCTGTCCCAGAGACTGACCGACAGCAGTGTCTTCCTGACCGCTGGGCTGCCAAGCGCCAGTTTAAGCGCTTCCGCTGCCTCGATGCTGCCTATGACGCCGGTGATCATGTTGAGGACGCCAGCGCTCGCACACGTCTGCTGTGAACCGGCGGGCGGAGGATCGGGGAGGAGGCAGCGGAGGCATGGCCCCGTGCNTCATCGTGACGCCCGAATCCTGGAGCGCCCCGCCGTAGACCCACGGGAGTCCAAGTTTCAGGCACGCATCGTTGACGACATAGCGTACTTCGAAGTTGTCGGAACCGTCCACTACGACATCGACGCCGCCCAGCAGCCGCACCGCGCTCCCCCCGTTCACGTCGGCGACGACGGGCTCGATGACGATGCCGGAATTGACGGCGCAGAGTCTGGACGCGGCGGCCTCGGCCTTGGGCAGTCCCGCGCGCGCGTCATCCTCGGTGAACACGCTCTGCCTCTGTAGGTTGCTCAGTTCGACGTAGTCACGGTCGATGAGCCTCAGGCGTCCGACGCCTGCCCGGGCGAGGCAATTGGCTATGACCGTGCCAAGCGCGCCGATGCCGACGACCGCGATGCTCGAGGCCGCGAGCCGTTCCTGTCCGGCCGCGCCTATCTTCGAGTACGCGGTCTGCCTGGAATACCTGTCGTCCACGCTCATCGATATCCCTCCGTCAAGTTTGAGCCGCCATGGCGCGAATGGCATTGACGCACGCATCGATTTCTTCGTCCGACGTGAACGCGCCTGGGCTCAGCCGCAAGGCTCCGGTTTCAAGCGTTCCGAGCGATTCGTGCGCGTCCGGAGCGCAGTGCAGGCCGGCCCGAGAAGCTATGCCGAAGGAATCGTCGAGGATGGCGGCCGCGTCGGCCGGGTCGATTCCGGCGATCGAAATGGTGACGACCGAGGCACGAGGCGAACCCGGCGACGGCCCGTACACCGTGACTCCAGGTACCCGCGACAAGCCGTCAGCCAGGCGAGCGCAGAGTCCCGCCTCGACCTGCCCGATGGCTTCGACCCCGCGCTCGAGGACAAAGCGAGCGGCGGCTCCAAGCCCCGCTATCCCTGGCGTATTCGGCGTGCCGCTCTCGAATCTGTCGGGCATCCTATCGGGTTGTTCGAGCGACCGCGATTCGCTGCCGGTGCCGCCTTCTATGACAGTTGACAAGGCTACCGAAGGCGAGACGTAGAGGCCGCCGGTACCCTGCGGCCCCAGGAGCCCCTTGTGGCCGGGGAAGGCGAGCATGTCGATGCACATGGCTTCGACGTCGATGGGGATGCTGCCCGCGCTCTGGGCCGCGTCGACAAGGAAGACAATACCGCGCCCGCGGCACAACGCGCCAATTTCCGAGATAGGGCTGATTGCACCCGAGACGTTGGAAGCGTGGCAGGTGACTACGAGCCTGGTATCGGGGCGGATTGCCGCGCGGACCGCGTCGGGATCGAGGCCCGTCGAAGGCGAGGAGGGGACCCTGGAGACAAGGAAACCGCGCCGTTCGAGGGTGTGCAAGGGGCGGGCCACCGCGTTGTGCTCCATTGACCCGCAGATGACATGGTCTCCGGGCTTGAGACAGCCTTTCAGCGCTATGTTGATGGCCCAGGTCGCGTTGAGCGTGAAGGCAATCCGGTCCGGATCGACGATGCCGAAAAGTGACGCCAGTGCATCACGCGCACCGCGGATTTCCCGTGCCGCGTTCAGCGCAAGGCGGTGGCCTGAACGGCCCGGATTGCCCCCCGATTCGCGCATGACCTTCGCTACCGCATCGTAGACAGATTCCGGTTTCGGCCAGCTCGTGGCCGCGTTGTCGAGGTATATCACGGCACGCCTCCGGCTGAGATTATACACGACCGGAGCGGATGGGGCACGTTGTTATCGGTCGTATGGCAGCATGGCTTCTGTATAGCCTTCGAGAACCGGGGCGTACACCGCGGCCTCGGCCCTTGCCGCCCCCAGGTCATGCTCGCGCCAGTTTCCGCATTCGGCCTCGGAGGCGCCGGGGAGGGGGCCGTCATAGTTTGCCAGAAACTCGAAGGCTCCGCGTACCAGGGCTATCGCGTCGGCGTTTGAAATGCCGCGTGTCAGGAGGTAGAATCCCGTACGGCAGCCCATCGGCCCGAAGTACAGGACCCCGTCAGCGAGAGCCGAGCTACGGAGGAACGTAGCGACGAGGTGCTCGATGCTGTGGATCGCGGCGTTGGATATTACCGCCTCGGCGTTCGGCAGCTTCATCCTGATATCCCAGGTGACGATGTCGCCGTCTATCCTGGATACGTACATGCCACGTTTCAGCCTCGTATGGTCCACCTGAAAGCTGGCAATTTTCCGTAGCTCCATCTCGATCCTCCTTTAGGCCGGACGGGCGGCCTCCGCCATCGTCCGGCATGTCCAGTATAGGCTATTTCGGGGTGTCCGGGTTCTCGAAGAGCCAGGTGGACAGGTAGCGCTCGCCTGAGTCGGGGAGTATGACGACGATGGTCTTCCCGGCGCTTTCGGGGCGCCTGGCTACCTCGATGGCGGCCCACAGCGCCGCGCCAGACGATATTCCGATGAGTATGCCTTCCTCTTTCGCCAGCCGCCTTGCCGTCGCGCCTGCATCCTCGTGCGTCGTCTGTATGACTTCGTCGACGAGCTTGGGATCGTAGATGCCCGGTATGAAGCCCGCTCCTATGCCCTGGATCTTGTGCGGTCCGGGCTGACCGCCTGAAAGCACCGGAGATGCGACCGGCTCGACAGCTATCGCCTTGAAGGCGGGCTTGCGGGATTTGATAGTGCTCGAGATGCCTGAGACCGTGCCGCCCGTCCCGACGCCGGAAACAAGGATGTCGACCTTACCGTCGGTGTCGCTCCAGATTTCCTCGGCCGTCGTCCGCCTGTGGACCTCGGGATTGGCCGGATTGTCGAACTGCATCGGCATGAAGGAGCCGGGCATCGATGCGACGAGTTCCTGGGCCTTGGCTATCGCGCCTTTCATGCCCTTGGGGCCCTCGGTCAGTACGAGTTCTGCACCGTAGGCTGCGAGCAGTTTCCGCCGCTCGATGCTCATCGTCTCGGGCATCGTCAGGATGATGTGGTAGCCCTTGGCAGCGGCTACGGCGGCAAGCGCAACTCCGGTATTTCCCGAAGTCGGTTCGATGATGACGGTTCCCTTCTTGAGGGTACCGCTTTTTTCGGCTGCCTCGACCATAGCCAGGCCTATGCGGTCCTTGACGCTAGAAAACGGGTTGAAGGATTCCAGCTTGGCGAGGACGATGGCGCCTGGCGCCGCGCCTTCAGCCTTGACCCGGACGAGTGGAGTGTTTCCTATGAGGTCTGTAATTTTCTCGGCGTACTTCATTGTCTTCTCCTATATCGTGTAGTCTAGTACCGCTCGCGCGGCATCCGCGAGGCTGACGCCGCGCAGGTAGTTCTTGATTGCCGTATCGAGTCCCGACCATACCGGCAGGGTCCTGCAGTCTCCCGAACGCTTGCAGACGCTCGGGTCAGCCGTACACTCGAGGAGGGACGATTGTCCCTCCAGAGCCTCCACTACTCTCAGCATGTCGATGTCTTCAGGACGGCGGGCTAGTTCGTATCCGCCTTTTGACCCGCGCTCGGAGCGAAGGATGCCGGCCGCCTTGAGCGGGGCTACAAGCTTCGACAGATACATCTCGGGGATGTCCTGGCTTCTCGCCACGCTCCCCAGGTCGACAGGGCCATTTTCTCCATGCTCTGCCAGCTCGACGAGCAACCTGAGACCGTACCGTGACCGTGTCGTTATCAAGCTCATATTCCATCCTTTGCGGCGTATTGTGATATGGAGGACTTGCCAATTCCGTCCGGACTTCCATTCTTCCCTTGACGATCGCTGTCTGCACTTGATACTATACAATAAAGACCCAATAAGTCAACTATATCTGGAGGATACAATGAGCGCTTCCTTGGGACCCGTCGATCATGCTGCCTTGAAGGCAAACCAACTCGTGATCATCGCGCTTTCCGCCGCTGCTTTTATTTTCGACGTGCCGCTTCTGGCGCTATTCGTCGGTATTGTCATGAGCCTTGGCACCTTTTTCGGTAAACCCGGATTCCTGAAGGTATACAGCTCCATCCTGAGGCCACTCGGACTCATAAGGCCAGACATCTTCCAGGACAATCCTGAACCGCACAGGTTCGCGCAGGGTTTTGGCGCGGTCGTCCTCCTTGGAGCGTCCGCTGCGTTATTTGCCGGCCTTCACGCCCTCGGATGGGCGCTTCTCTGGTTGGTGATTGTGCTCGCTTCCCTCAATGCCTTTGCCGGGTTCTGTGCAGGTTGTTTCGTCTATTACCAGTTGGCACGACTGGGCGCTCCTGGCTTCGCCAAGAGGCCCCCCGAGGGCACCTTCCCGGGTTTCAAGCCAAAGGCACACCATGAAGCAGACGCATAAGGAGAATCTGATGTCGGCCAGGAGCCTCCCGTGCTGACCGGAGCCGTTCTCCGGCTGGCGATGGCCGTGTTGATTGCGTCGGGCGCATGGGTGCTTTGGAAGATGCTTGGCAGCTCCATGGTTGCAAGGGCAGGCACGCTGGAAAATAGCGCGGCAGGCGTGCCATCGACTGGATTCGTCAAAGGAAAGCCAGGCCTGATCGTATTCGGATCTACCGCTTGTGCCGCCTGTGTTCATGTCCAGAATCCAGCGGCCCAGAGGCTGGAGGCTGCCATGGGTGGGACCATACAAGTCGTGCATGTCGATGTAGACGATCAGCCATCCATGGCTGGACGTTTCGGCATCATGAGTCTGCCGACTGTATTCATCCTCGATGCGACCGCTACTGTTCGTCGTGTCAACCACGGACTTGTTTCGCACGATGAACTCAAGAGGCAGCTTTCCCCATACCTTGCCCCTTAGCCTGTCCGATCAGGTGATCGGCCTGAATTGGTCAAGTATGCCGGAGCGGACCAGGCAGGTATCCGGCCTTGATATTCGACATGGACTCGAAGATGTTCCGTTTTGCCGCGCTCGATCCGCCGGTCAGGCCAGCGATGTCCAATCGGACGCTCCTGCGTTTGGACGATGCGCCGTAGGGGCAGGTACATGCGGCGGAACGGAAGCCCTTGTGCTCGGCGAACGCGATGATCTGCTTCTCCTCGCATAAGGCGAGCGGACGGATCAAGGAAATCGGATACTTGTCATATGCTAGCACGGGGAGCATCCCGGACAGCTCGCCCTTGAGCATCATGTTCATCAAGAACGTCTCTACAATGTCGTCCAGGTGATGGCCAAGCGCTATCTTGTTGAAGCCCTCCCTCTGGGCATACCTGAGAAGTTCGGTGCGCCTTTGGGTTGAGCACCAGTAACAGTTCATCGACTTTCCTGGTTTGAGCCGCCCGATCACCGGAACGAACACCGACTCGTACGGTACGTTCCAGGACTCCAGGAGCGATACGAGCGTCGTTTTCTTGCAGCATGCGCAGAAGTCCGTGGCGATGTGCACGGCCTTGATCTCGAATCTCGCGGGCCACCAGCGTCGCTTCATGGACAGGTCGTATGCGAGCGTAGTTGAATCCTTGCCGCCGGAAACCGCAATCAGTATCCGGTCGTTCTCCTCAATCATGGAGTAGCGGCGAAGGGCAACCTCGATGAGTTTGGCTACCGTAGCTTCAGGATCCTTCATCGTGTCTTCCGCCTCCGCGTTCGTCATGGAAAATAACTATTAGTTCATCGAAGCTTGCATCTTTCAATATTCGGCACCGCCAGGAGCGGTTACTCAAGACCAGCCATACAAGGGGCGGTGGTGTTAGACGCCGAGATGCAAGCTTCGATGAACTATATAAAAAATTCTCACAGGTTTCATGGCTTTCTTCTTGCAGCGACTATACCGGCGGCTTGAAAGGGATACAAGACAGTCAGAAATTGCCGCTTTCGTGCCGATGAATTGAGGATGGGTTCCAGCTGCCCGTCCAAAGGACAGGAATGAAGATAGCAGTCGTAGCCTCGCCAGCAAACGCTTCCTCCGCCGGATCGGTAATGGTAATGCTGGAGGCAAGCGGCAATGATACGATAGGCCTTAAGTTCAACGATTCATGGAAAAACGAAACACACGACAGGATCGAAAGCCTTTTGTCGGGTACTTCTCACTTGCTATGCGTCGTGGACAGCCACGATAGCGCCGCGGCCTGGCTGTCGTACGTGATCGGCCTGGCACGGGGACGCGAGCTGCCGCTCCTGATTTTCAGCGTCGATCCAGCCTGGCGGCCGGGCCCCTGGCTTGCCGATCTTCAGGTTTTCTACGCGCTCGACGAATTGGTCGGATATTATGCCGTCGAACGCGATGCTTGGTCCCTCAAGGAAGCGAGGCGTCGAGCCAAGGCCTCGCTGCTGGAACTGGGCATTTCCTGGCATTCGGAATCGCTTTCCCAATGTGTACGAGACGGCGATACCAAGGCGGTTGCCCTGTTCCTTGATTCTGGCTTCCCCCCCGATGCGCGGGACAAGTCGGGCGTTCCTATCGTCTGCCTGGCAACCAGGTCCAGGCATAGGAGCATCGTAGAATTGCTCCTCGACAGAGGCGCCAATGTCGATGCCCAGAGCGATGACCGAGGCTACTCGCCGCTCATGGACGCGGCCCAGCAGGGTGATGCATCACTTCTCGAGCTTGTTCTGGACCGCGGAGCCGATCCCAACCTGATCAGCAAGGATGGGCAGACGGCGTTGATCCTTGCCGTCGGTCGCAGCGATGCCCCCGTTGTCGAGCGTCTGCTCGCCAGCGGAGCCGATCCAGACTTCGCCGACAAGCTGGGACTATCGGCTATGAAGTACGCCAAACTGTTCAACAACCAGAAGATCGTCGAGGCTTTCGCCTCCGCATGATGGACAGCGGGCCCTTGACTCGTCGATCCGGTTTCCGCTATATTTCGTTCCGTTCAGCGCATTCCCCGGTTGTGTAATGGTAGCACAGCAGACTCTGGATCTGCTTGTGGGGGTTCGAATCCTCCCTGGGGAA
>PGXR01000017.1 GCA_002839245.1 Spirochaetae bacterium HGW-Spirochaetae-7
GGCGTTCTGCCAGGCTTCCTCCCCGAACGACTCGAAAGGGCCGGCCGGAGGGCCACCGGCGTTGCACACGAGGAGGTCGAGGCCGCCCATCAGGCGGACCGACTCGGCTATCACCGCCGCTGGGGCATCGGCGGAGTGCAGGTCTCCCGCAACGAATTTACCGCCAATCGAACCGGCCGATACCTTGAGCCGAGCCGCGTCTCGCGCGTTGATCGTCACCGTCGCGCCCTCGCTGGCCAGCAGCGTCGCAGTAGCCAGTCCCAAACCCTTCGAGCCGCCCGTCACGAGCGCGCGCAATCCCTTGATGCCTAGTTCCATGGTGTCCTCCCGAATCGTATCAATATACTATTTTTCTTGACAGCCTCAAAAAGTCAATATAATGTTAAGACTGTCTTAACGTCACGTTCAGATTGGGAGGCCACATGAAGAAGCTTATCGCAGTTTCGTTGATGATCGCCGCGATTACGGCGAGCGCGTTTGCCATGGGAGGCAAGGAAGCCGCCGCCGCGGCGCCAGAGCCTGCCATGACCCAGGAACAGCTGGTCGCCGCCGCCAAGGCCGAGGGCAAGGTCGTGGTCTACTCGATAACGTCACGCATCTCCAGCGCGGCGACCGAATTCGAGAAGCTCTACGGCATCAAGGTGGAAGCTTCCAACCTGAAGGACGGGGAACTGATCGAAAAGGTGACCAAGGAAGTCGGCGGCGGCATCCAGGGCGCCGATTTCGTCATCTGCCAGGATTCCGGCCGCGTCTACGGCCAGCTTATCGCGACCGGCTACCTCGTCAACTATGTTCCGCCTTCGATGAAGTCGATCATTCCAGCGGAATTCCAGAATCCACTGACCTTCCAGCTGATCAACAAGGTTTTCATCTTCAACAGCGAGCGGGGCACGGCCCCGGTCATAAAGAACGTCTGGGAACTGACCGAGCCCAGGTGGAAGGGCCTGGTGCAGTTCAAGGATCCCAAGGCCGAAGGCGTCAACGCCAATTTCCTGACGATGATCACCTCGCCCGAGTGGAGCGCCAAGCTTGATAAGGCCTACCAGGAGCTCTACGGCAAGAAGCTGGTTCTCTCGACCAAGAACGCCGGCTACGAGTGGATCAAGCGCTTCTTCCAGAACGGCCTCGTGCTGGGCAACAGCGACACGACCATTTCCGAGAACATCGGCATCAAGGGCCAGCCCCAGACGACGATGGGACTCTTCGTGTACTCCAAGAAGCGCTTCGACGCCAAGAAGAATCTCGCCCTCGAGCCGATGACCGAGGTCGCGCCGTTCGCCGGTTTCATCTACCCGGCCTTCCTCATGCTGACGAAGAACGCGGCGCATCCGGCAGCCGCGAAGCTGTTCGTCGAGTACTTGCTGACCGCCGAAGGCTTCAAGCCCTGGTCCAAGGATGTCGGTTCGTATTCGTCCAACCCGTCGATCGCGGTCAACGACGACGACCAGCCGGTGTCGTTCTGGAAGCCGCGCCTGGTGCCGGAAAACCCGCAGTACCTGTTCGAGAACAGGGCGGCGGTAGAGGAATTCGTCAACAATATCACGTACTGACCTGATTGCGGGTTGCGGCGCCGCGTGGTCGCCGCGACCCGGTATTCCCCGAGCCTTCATAGCTTCCCGCGGTAAAGGACAGTCGCCATCATGACACCAGGTAATAGGATACGGTTCTTCCTGCGCAAGCCGCACAACGTGATTCTCGCCATGCTCGTGGTCACGCTGACATTCCTGACGCTGTTCCCGCTCCTGTCCCTTGCCAGGGACACGCTGATAGTGCACCCCTCCGAGATCATGAGCGTCAAGGGCGCGAAGATAGGCGAACTTACCCTGTTCCATTGGAAGAAGGTGTTTTTCGACGGCGATACCAGCCGGAACCTGTTCTACAGCCCGCTGTGGAACACGATTCGGGTTTCGCTGTGGAGCTGCATCATCGCGATAGTACTGGGCGGAAGCGTGGCGTGGCTGGTCACCCGCAGCGACCTCCGCTGGAAGCCCTTCGTCTCCACGGTGTTCATTTTTCCCTACATCATGCCGTCATGGACGCTCGCGATGGCCTGGCTCAACTTCTTCCGCAACCGCCTGATAGGCGGGGCGCCGGGGCTGTTCACCGCGCTCTCCGGCATCGAGACGGCCAACTGGTTCGCGTACGGCGAGTTTCCCATCGTCGTGGTGCTGGGCTTGCATTACGCTCCGTTCGCCTACATCCTGATAGGCGGCATCCTGCGCAACATGGATTCCAACCTCGAGGAGGCTGCCGTCATCCTCAAGGCGGGCCGCCTCAAGATCCTGTCGCGGATAACGCTGCCCATCGTGATGCCCGCCGTGCTCTCGACCTTCCTGCTGGTCTTCTCGAGCTGCATGAGTGCTTTCGCCGTTCCAGCCTTCCTGGGAACGCCGGTGCGCTTCCAGGTGCTGACGACGCAGCTGTACCGTACGCTCAACGGCCTCAACCCAGGCTACGGCTACATCATGGCGCTCGTGATGATAGCCATCGGGACCGGCATCCTGATGCTGAACCAATGGATAATCGGCAAGCGGAAGTCGTTCACGACAGTGACCGGGAAGAGCTCCAACATCTCGCTGGCGAAGCTCAAGGGTCTGCGGAACCCGGTGTCGGTCATGCTCGTGTCTTTCGTGTGCCTCATCGCCATCCTGCCCCTGCTCACCTTTGCGGTGGAGTCGTTCATCATGGCTCCCGGCGACTACTCGCTGGGGAACCTGACGACGCAGTTCTGGGTGGGACAGGGCAGCGAGGACATCGGCGGCGGCGAACCGGGCATACTGCTCAACAAGTACATATACCTGGGATTGTGGAACAGCGTCAGGCTTTCTGTCGTGGTGGCCCTGGTCGCCGGCACCGTCGGCTCGCTCGCCGGCTACGCGGTCGTCAAGGCGCGCGGCACGAGGCTGGCGACGCTGGTGAACAACCTGGCGTTTTTCCCGTACCTGATGCCCTCGATGGCGTTCGCCGCGATATACCTGTCGATGTTCGCCAAACCCACCCTCTTCATTCCATCGCTGTACGGATCCTTTGCCCTGCTCGTCCTCGTGGGCGCGGTCAAGTACCTGCCGTTCGCGTCCAGGGCGGGCATGAACGCGATGCTCCAGCTGAGCAACGAGATAGAGGAGGCGGGGCTCATCATCGGCATTCCCTGGTGGAAGCGCATGACGAGGATCATCTTCCCCATCCAGAAGTCAAGCTTCCTGTCGGGCTATCTCCTGCCGTTCATATCGTGCATGCGCGAGCTGGCCCTTTTCGTCCTCCTGATCGTGCCGGCAAACAGGGTGCTGACCACCATGCTGTTCCAGTACAACGAGAAGGGCTGGAACCAGTACGCCAACGCCATAAACCTGCTCATCGTGCTCATCGTGCTCATATTCAATACCGTCATCAACAAGGCGACAGGCGCGTCGATAGACAAGGGAATCGGAGGATAATATGCCCGAAATAATACTCAAGCACGTCTCGAAGCGCTTCGGGAAATTCGTCGCCGTGGACGACCTGTCCATGGTCATCGACGATGGAAGCTTCGTCACGCTGCTCGGGCCGTCGGGCTGCGGCAAGACGACCACCCTGCGCATGATCGCGGGCCTCGAGACGCCGACCGATGGCGAGATTTCCATCGACGGAAAGCTCGTGTTCTCGGCGGAACGGGGCATCGACGTATCCCCCGACAAGCGGGACGTGGGCTTCCTGTTCCAGAACTACGCGCTGTGGCCGCACATGACCGTCGAGCAGAACATCTCCTTCGGGCTGGAGAACCTCAAGTGGGACAAAGCCAGGACGGCCTCCCGGGTAGCCGAACTCCTGGCCACGCTCAAGATAAGCCAGTTCGGCAAGCGCTATCCCAGCGAGCTGTCGGGAGGGCAGCAGCAGCGCGTGGCCATCGCCCGCACGCTTGCGACCGGCCCCAAGGTGCTCTTCATGGACGAGCCTCTGTCGAATCTCGACGCCAAGCTGCGGACCGAGATGCGCTCGGAGCTGAAGCGCCTCCACGCGGAGACGGATTCAACGTTCGTCTACGTCACGCACGACCAGCTCGAGGCGATGACGCTGTCGACCAGGACCTGCCTGATGAAAGAGGGCGTGCTGCAGCAGTACGCCCCGCCTCTCGAGGTCTACCACAATCCCGCCAACCTCTTCGTGGCCGATTTCGTCGGCAACCCGACGATGAACTTCATCGAAGGAGTTGGCCGCGACGTCAACCTCGACGAGATCAATCTGTCGGTGGACGGGCTCGACATGCTGTTCACGCCTATATCAGGGAGCATAACGTTGCGCGACAACCAGGCCATCACCCTCGGCATTCGACCCGAGTTCGTGCGCATCTCCGGTACGGGCAAGGGCAAGGCCAGGGTCTACGCGGCGCTGCCTTCGGGCATGGAAACGGTCGTCAAGCTCCGTTCCGGTTCCCAGCTCCTGACCTCGGTCGTGTTCGGGGCCGTCGATTTCAGGATAGACGACGAGGTGCTCTTCGATTTCACCGGGGAAAGTTGCATAGTATTCGACAGCGAGTCAGGCGCAAACCTTGCGATCGGGACCCTCTGCATAGTATGACCATGTCGATGACACCGAAGCGAAGGATACTCGTCGTCGACGACGAGGATCATATAGTCGAACTGCTCGAGATGAGCCTCAGGCAGAACGGCTTCGATACCGTGGCCGTACGTGACGGCCTCTCGGTACACGAGGCCGCCGTAGCGCATAGCCCCGACCTGATTCTCCTCGACTTGATGCTGCCGGGCCTGGCCGGGCTTGAAGCTTGCCGAATCCTGAGGCAGGACCCGCAGACCGCCGCCATACCGGTCATCATGCTTACGGCCAAGAGCGAGGAGAGCGACAAGGTCATCGGACTGGGCATCGGTGCCGACGACTACGTGACCAAGCCGTTCAGCCTTCGCGAGCTGCTGGCCAGGATCGAAGCCGTCCTGCGTCGCGTTCGCCCGGCCGCGACGTACCAAGGCGCGGCGCTCCTCGGAGCGGCGCTCCTCGGAGCGGCGCCTCCCGGCGAGCTGCTGAGCGTCGGAGACCTGTCAGTGGACATCCGCGGACACGCGGCCAGCCTGGGCGGCGAGTCGCTGACACTGTCGCCGACCGAGTTCTCGCTCCTGTCTCTGCTAGCCAGCACGCCGGGCCGGACGGTGCGGCGCGCGGACTTGCAGAGAAGCGCTGGACTGGCGGACGGAGACGATTCCGGCCGCTCGCTCGACGTGCATATCAGGAATATCAGGATGAAGCTCGGCGATGACGAACGGTCGAGCCCGTCCATCATGACCGTCCGGGGCATCGGCTACTCGCTCCATGCTTGACGCGCCGGCCCTGATCGGACTGATCAACGCGGCAGGAGGCTCGGGCCCTGTCGTCGTCGATACCGCCACCTTGCGATTGCTTCTCGACCTGGCCGTTGCGGCGATCGCCGCGCTGGCCGCCTGCATCGTCGCCTTCGTCGCCTGCCTCGTCGCGCGCTCCGCGGGCGGCTCCCGCTCCTCCGTCGAGGTCCCCTCCGCGGTTCGCGAAGGCGGCCGCGACCCGGCAGTCGAGCTCAGGCGCCAGCTCGACGCTATGGTAAGGAAGACGAACGACCGCAACAACTACATCAATTCCATTTTCTCCTCGATCGAAGACGGATTGCTCCTGGTCGATCCCCGGGGCAGGGTATCGCTGTACAACCCGCGGGCGATGGAACTCCTGGGGCTCGGCCCGGAGCTGTTATTCGAACGTCGCGAGGCGGACATCGCTTCCGGCGGAGCCGTTCCGGCGATACTCGCGGCGGCGCGTCGCGTTGGAGCGGAGCCTGGACAGGAACGCCTGCGCATCGAGACTGAAGGCGGCAGGATACTCGACGTGAGGATCAGCCCGATAGCGGACAAGTACCGGAGCGGGAAGCGTTTCGGCTCGCTGGCGGTCGTCGAGGATGTCACCGAGCTTCGAAGGCTGGAGAATCTAAGGAAGGATTTCGTCGCCAACGTGTCGCATGAATTCCGCACGCCGTTGACGTTGATTTCAGGATTCGTCGAGATGTTCAAGATGCGCGACGACATACCTGCCGCGGACAGGGAACGAGCCTTTGAAATCATGGACCTGGAGACGGAACGGCTGAAACGGCTGGTATCCGAGCTCCTGACGCTTTCGGAGATCGAGAACGAACTGCCGCTCCATGCCGACGAGGTCATCGATGTCGCCGGCTCGCTGTCGGGCATAGTCCAGACCTTCGAGTCGCTGGCTGCGCGCAAGGGGCTTTCCTTCACCGCCGACCTGGGCCGGGGCCTGCCGTCGTTGCGCGGCGACGAGAACTGGTTCTACCTTGCCGTGAAGAACCTGGTCGAGAACGCCATCAAGTATACGCCGGCGGGCAGCGTCGCCCTCGTGGCCGGGCTCGACGGCGACGTCCTGTCGATAGAAGTAACCGATACGGGAGTCGGCATCAGTCAGGAAGAACTCGAGCGAGTATTCGATAGATTCTACCGGGTCGAGAAGTCCCGCGGTTCGGGCTCAGGCGGCAGCGGACTAGGATTGTCGCTGGTCAAGGACATAGCGGCGATGTTCGGCGGCTCCGTGACGGTACGGAGCGAGCCGGGCCTAGGATCGACGTTCGCCCTGAACCTGCCGCTTCCCCTCGCCGACCCCGAAAGCCTTGATGGAGGCCCTGATGGCCATTGACGAAAAACGCGAACCGGTCGTCGTGCTGCTGGCCGGTTATCGCTATGCCGGGCGAAGCCTCGTGCTTCAGCGGCTCGAGCTCGCGGGTTATACCTGCGTTGACAACCTGCCGCCCGGCCTGGTACCCGGCTACCTCGAGCATGGCAAGGACGATCAGCGGCCGAGCCGCATCGCCGTGGCTCTCGACACCAACGGCGAAGGCGGAATCGCCGCGTTGTCACGGCTCCTCGACCGGCTGGACGGCCAGGGGCGCCGCTACGGCCTCGTTTTCCTCGAGGCTGGGGACTCGGCATTGGCCGAGCGGCAGGCGGCGGCCGACGACGTCTCTGCAACGAACGACCACGATGGCCTGCAGGCGACATTGCAGGCAGCGCGCGAATCCATGGCACCGATACGGGAACGGGCCAGCCTGGTCCTGGACAGTTCCTGGATGTCCCCGCTCGAGGAGCGCGACCGCATCCTGGCGATGGCCGAGGGGCGACAGCATGTCGCCCTGACTTTCGTGGAGCTCATGTCGTTCGGCTATAAATTCGGCGCGCCGACCGGCGACATCGTCTTCGACGCGCGTTTCATACCGAATCCGTATTATGTATCGAACCTGCGCGCCCTGACCGGACTGGACCTGGCCTGCGCAGGATACGTGCTTGCCAACGACGGCGCCATAGGCGCATTGGAGGCGCTCCGATCCCTGGTCCAGGCGATGTTGCCTTCGTACTCGTCGCAGGGCCGGAGGGTGCTCAAGGTGAGGATAGGCTGCACCGGGGGCCAGCATCGATCCGTCGCCATGGCGGAAGCCCTGGCACAGGCGCTCAGGAGCGAAGGCTGCCAGTGCGTGGTCAGGCACCGCGAGATGGAGGCCGGCAGGTACGCCGACGGCGCCCAGGGTACGGGAAAGCCCGGGGCCAAGGCTATGCCGTGAGGGGCGACTTGGCGGAAGCAGCGTTCCCGGCCGCAATCGCCTCCGCCTTGGCTTCCTTCGCTATGAGGGCATAGACTTCCTCGAGCGGCGCAGGCCTCAGGAAATAGTATCCCTGCATGAAGCCGCAGTCACGTTCGGAGAAATATGCCCATTGCTCCTTCGTCTCGATGCCTTCCGCGACGATGTCGAGTTTCAGGCTGTGCCCGAGGTTGATGATAGCGTTGACCACCTTCTCGTTCTGAAGTTCGGCCAGGTTGAGGACGAAGGAAATGTCTATCTTGAGCGCGTCTACGGGCAGCTGCGATAGGTAGGCCAGCGACGAGTACCCCGTCCCGAAGTCGTCGACCATGAAGGAGATGCCCGGCAAACGCTTCTTGATATCGTTGAAGCGCTCTATCGCATCCTTCGTGTCGTGCATGATCGTCGACTCGGTGAGTTCCAGCTTCAGGCAGGACGGTGAAAGCCCGGAACCCTTGACGATGCTCTCGAGTTCGTCGGCGAAATTGGGCTGCTCGAACTGGTGGCTCGAGACGTTCACCGAGACGTAGATGTCCTTGAATCCGCGGTCGTGTATCCGGCGGGTATCGTAGCAAGCCCGCCGCAAGGCCCAGTCCCCCAGGGGTATGATCATGCCGCTTTCCTCGGCCAACGGAATGAAGACCGACGGGGGGACCTGGTCGCCGTCGGTCCTTCGCCATCGCGACAGGGCCTCCATGCCCCGTACCTTGCCGTCGGCCCCGACGATGGGCTGGTAGAAGAGCTTGAATCCGCCGTCGCCCAGCGCCGTCTTCATTTCCTGTTCCATCTGCCAACGGGCCGTCGCCTTGGCTGACACGGCAGGGTCGTATATCGTGTAGCGGTTCTTGCCCTCTTCCTTGGAGCAGTACATGGCGATGTCGGCGCTCTTGGTGGCTTCTTCTATGGTCGCGCCGTTGTCCGGGATGATGGCGACGCCAATGGAGACGCCGACGTTGACCCGGCTGCCTGAGTTCTTGCTTTTCGACCGCAATATGTACAGGTCCGAAACGCTTGCCAATATCCGTTCCGCTACGATGACGCCGTCTGACACGTCCTTGATGTTCGACAAGACGACGACGAATTCGTCGCCGCCGAATCGGTACGCGGTATCATGCTCGCGCAGGCACACGCGGAGGCGCCTCCCCGTCTCGATGAGGAGTTCGTCGCCGGCGTCGTGCCCGAGGGTGTCGTTCACGTGCTTGAAGCCGTCAAGGTCGAGGAACAGCACGCAACCCCTCCAGGAGCTGTCATGCTCCGGATTCGCGAGCATGTTTGCCATGTCCTCGTTGAACAGGTCACGGTTCCCCAATCCTGTCAGCTTGTCGTGGAAGGCCAGGTGCCGGAGCTTGCGCTCTATGGTCTTGCGCTGCGTGATGTCGCGGATGACGCATGTAAGGGTGCGTCCCTTGTGCTCCTTGGAGTTGCCGAAGGACATCTCCATGGGAGCGACGCCCCGGTGCTTGGTCGTACCCAGGAACTCGAAAGTCCGCTTGAGCCCGACCGCCTTGCGGTCCTGGTCGTCGACATAGAAATACTTGCGGAATTCACCTTCGTGCTTCGCGAAGACTTCGGGCGGGAAGAGAATGCTGAACGGCTGGTGGACGACCTCTTCGCGCTCCCAGCCAAAGGTGTTCTTGACGCCCGAGTTGGCAAAAATGATGTTGAACTCGTCGTCGAGCCTGAATATCGCCTCGGTGATGGTCTCGGAGAGGGCGACATAGTGTTCCCTCGTTTCCTTTAGTTGCTGGAACAACGCGTGGTCGAACGACAGGTCGCGGATGAGCGCTATGACGGCGGGTTCATTGCCAAGCTGGATGGCGGTAAGGAGGCAGTCCATCGATACGACGGAACCGTCGTGCAGCAGGCCCCGAAAGGCCAGGATGTCGTCGGGAGTCGCCGAACGTGGAGCGTCGCCCTGCATCGAGAAATCGGCGAGGCGCTGGTGGAAGGCCGCCCGGTAACCTTCCGGCAAGAGTTCGTAAATTGGCGAGTCTATAAGGTCGCTTCGCTGATAGCCGAAGGTCCTGAAGAAAGCCTGGTTGGCTTCTATTATCTTTCCCGAAGGGGACATGATGAGCACCGAGTCCGAAACGCCGTCAAGAAGTATGTCGAGGCTGGCGCTCGATTCCTCGCCTTCGTTCTCGAGCTTCAACGCGTAGCCCTGCAGGATGCGTTCCAGAAGTTGGGAAAAAATCGACTCTCCCGGGTCGTAGAACGGGTTCCGGTGCTGGCTGGCCGCCGGACCTTGGTCGTAAATTGGCCGATCCATTGGGCCGCTGAACATCCCGGACAGACTTTCCGGCACCTTCTCCGAATCTGATGATTCTATAGCTTCGAGCAACTCCTGCATGTCTATACTTTTTTGCATCGAAGGCGTCCTTCGTTACCATACGGTTTCTTGAATAGGCAAGTATATACCGAAGATGGTGTTTTTGCGATAGAAAACTTGAGGCGACCGCCGCCCCAGAGAGCGCTTCGCGCCCGCGCCGCGGCAGCGGCGCGGCCTGTCAGACACATGGGCGGTCTGGGCGGCACTATAAACAAAAGACCGCGCCCTTGCGGGCGCGGCTGTTTAGACTCTATCAGCTGCCTGGATTAGTAATCCATGCCGCCCATACCGCCCATGCCACCCATTCCGCCGCCGCCGCCGCCCATGGGGGCGGACTTGGGTTCGGGGAGGTCGGTGATCGCGCATTCGGTGGTCAGCATGAGGCTGGCCACGCTCGCGGCGTTCTGGAGAGCAAAGCGGGTTACCTTGGCAGGATCGATGATGCCGGCCTTGACCATGTCGACCCATTCCATCTTCGCCGCGTCGAAACCGATGCCCTTCTTTTCGCTGCGGGCGCGGTCGGCGACGACTGCTCCGTCGACTCCGGCGTTCTCGGCGATCTGGCGGATAGGCTCCTCGAGGGCGCGCTTGACGATCTTGTAGCCAACCTTGGCGTCGTCGGACAGCTTGTCGGCGCCGTTCTTGTCGAGGGCGAGGGCAGCCTGGATGAGGGCGAGGCCGCCGCCGGGGACGATGCCTTCCTCGATGGCCGCGCGGGTGGCGGAGAGGGCGTCCTCGACGCGGTGCTTCTTTTCCTTCATCTCGACTTCGGTCGCGGCTCCGACGTTGATGACCGCTACGCCGCCGGCGAGCTTGGCGAGGCGCTCCTGGAGCTTCTCGCGGTCGTAGTCGCTGGTGGTATCGTCGATCTGGGACTTGATCTGGCCCTTGCGGTCATCGATGTCCTTCTGCTTGCCGGCCCCGTTGATGATCGTCGTATTGTCCTTGTCGATCTTGACGGTCTTGGCGGTACCGAGCTGGGACATCTCGGTGTTCTCGAGCTTCATGCCGAGTTCCTCGGACACGACCTCGGCGCCCGTCAGGACGGCGATATCCTCGAGCATGGCCTTGCGGCGGTCGCCGAAACCCGGTGCCTTGACGCCGCAGACGTTGATGGTTCCGCGGAGGTGGTTGACGACGAGCGTGGCGAGAGCCTCGCCGTCGACGTCCTCGGCGATGATGACGAGGGGCTTGCCGGTCTGGGCGATCTTCTCGAGTATCGGGAGCAGGTCCTTCATCGACGATATCTTCTTGTCGTGGATGAGGATGTAGGGGCTCTCGAAGACGCTGGTCATCGTGTCGCGGTTGGTGACGAAATAGGGGGAGAGGTAGCCGCGGTCGAACTGCATGCCTTCGACGAATTCGATCGTCGTGTCCATGGTCTTGGACTCTTCCACGGTTATGACGCCGTCCTTGCCGACTTTCTCCATGGCGTCGGCGATCTGCGCGCCGATCTCCATGTCGTTGTTCGCGGATACGGATGCGACGTGGGCGATCTCGTCCTTTTCCTTGATGTCCTTGGAGTTCTTCTTGATCTCCTCGATCGCGGCGGTGACGGCAGCGTCCATGCCGCGCTTGAGGCCCATGGGATCGATGCCGGCGGCGACGGCCTTGAGGCCTTCCTTGATCATCGAGTAGGCGAGGACGGTGGCGGTGGTGGTTCCGTCGCCGGCGACGTCGTTGGTCTTGGTCGCCACTTCCTTGAGCAATTGGGCGCCCATGTTTTCAAACGGGTCCTCGAGCTCGATTTCCTTGGCGACCGATACGCCGTCCTTGGTCACGGTCGGGGCTCCGAATTTCTTGTCAAGGAGCACGTTCCTGCCCTTGGGGCCGAGTGTAACCTTTACCGCGCGTGAAATCTGCTCTACACCGGAGAGCAGTCTCCTCCGGGCATCTTCGCTGAACAACAGTTGCTTGGCCATGTTCTTGTATCTCCCTTTCTCTCGTGGGCGTTCCGCCCCGCTCCGGGTCTCGCGCTCTGTGGCGCGCTCGCGAGCGCCGTTCCTGGACGGGTTGGCGTACGTTAGTTGAAACGAACCGGTATGGTTCGCGTCACCAAAGATACTAAAAATCCATGGCCGGCGACAAGGGGCAAATGCCGGTCGAAATGCCGAATAATGTCGGTGACGGTTCCCTGAACCTGTCCAAATTGCTATAATGGACGTCAATGAGTATCGAAATAACGGTTTTGTTCAAGGACGACTGGCTTCTTGCGGTCAACAAGCCCTCGGGTATCCAGTCTGCTCCGGACCGTTATGCGCCGGATGCAACCGCCGTTTCGAGGGAACTCGAGATGGAACACGGGCGCCTGTGGCCTCTCCATGCTCCTGACGCGGATACGAGCGGGGTGCTGCTTTTCACGCGCGACGAGGGAACCCACCGTGCGCTTTCCAAGGCACTCGAGGCCCAAGGAATAAAGTCAGTAAGCCACGCGGTTGTTTCGGGTCGGCCTGTCTGGACCGAGATCGTATGCGACCTGTCGTTGACCCCCGATGGCGACAGGATGCACAGGACCATCATCGACGGCGCCGGCAAGCCTTCGGTCACCGAGTTCCTGGTGCTGGGCACCTATTCCAGGATGGCCATCATCGAAGCGCGGTCGCTGACCGACCGTACGCACCAGGTGCGTGTACATTTGACGGCGCTCGGCTATCCTGTCGCGTGCGACCCCCTGTACGGGGACGGCAAGCCCCTGTTCCTGTCCACGATAAAGCGGCGGTGGAAGGGCGACGAGAAGCTCGAGCGTCCTTTGATTTCGAGGACGGCCCTGCATGCTTTTTCAATAGAGTTTACGCATCCGGCTACCGGGGGCGCGATGACCATCGAAGCTCCTTACCCCAAGGATTTCAGGGCCATCGTGACGCAACTGCGCAAGATGTGACCGTCCGCTGCAAGCTTGCCCTTGTGGCGCGTTGTCTATATCCTGTTACAAGGTTCCCGTCAGGGGCCCGGGCGCCTGGCGTCCCCATCCATGCAACAAGCGGAAGTATCATGAAGAAGACGTTTATCTCCGTAGTCGCCATCGCGGCGCTTTCATTCGCCGTCGTGTCGTGCGGCGCACAGAACTCCACCAAGGCTCCTGCCGAAGGGGAAGCCGCCGCTCCTGCCTCAAAAGCCGATGTCAGCTACGCATTCGGCGTGGCTGTAGGCGCGAGCCTCAAGTCCACGGGCGTGGAGCTCGACTACGGCAAGTTCCTCGACGGCGTCAAGGACCTCATCGAAAAAGACAAGACCAAGGTGACCGCTGAAGAAGCCCAGCAGATCATCCAGGTCGCGTTGGTGGCCCAGATGCAGAAGATCGCCGAGAAGAACGCGGAGACTGAAAAGGCCTTCCTCGCCGACAACGCCAAGAAGGCGGGCGTCACGACGTTGCCGAGCGGACTGCAGTATGAAGTCCTGAAGCAAGGCACGGGTCCCAAGCCCCTTGCGACCGATACGGTCAAGGTCGATTATGTCGGTACCTTCATCGATGGCAAGCAGTTCGACAGCTCCATCGAATCCGGCGAACCCGCCGTCTTCCCCGTCGCGCTGGTGATACCGGGCTGGGTCGAAGGCATTCAGCTCATGGCGGTTGGTTCCAAGTACAAGTTCTACGTTCCGTCGGCCCTCGCCTATGGCGCCCAGGGTTCGCAGGGCGGTATCGAGCCTAATACCATGCTGGTGTTCGAGGTCGACCTGCTCAGCATCGAACCCCCCTCTCCCGCGCAGTAGAAATTGGCTCTACAGGCGGAATATCTTTCGTAGATCGGCGCCGCGCAGGACCCTGCCGTGCAGGTAGAACAGGAACACGGCTACCGGCACGAGCGCCAGCGCGGCTACCAGCGACCAATAGGGCCGCATTCCCGTTCCCCGTGAAAGGCGTATCAGGGCCTCGAGTGCGACGAGGAAGCCCGCCAATCCAAGCGCTGCGATGCCGAGCAGGTTGATGCCCTTGATCCGCCTGCTCGCCATCGCGGCTGCCGTGAGGCCTGTAGCCACGAAGCTGGCCACGGCTATTGGCAGGCCAAGCGCGAGCGACCAGTCGGTCGTTCCGTCGAAACCGTCGATGACCACCATGAATGCGAGCACCGTGACGCCGATGACGGCGAGCGCGGTCCGTGGCTTGCCGTACAGCGCCAGCGGCGTAACGGAAACCGCCCAGCCCAGGAGCACCGATGCGACGGCGTATGGCGACCATCCGAGCCTGGCATCGGTGAGCAGGTCGACGAGGAACAGCGCGACGCTGGACAAGCCGGCTGCGAGCGTCAGGAGCTCGATTCCTATGCGCCGCCGCTCCTTTTTGGACAGCCTGTAGGTGTCTTCGGGGTCGATGATGCGCTGCGGATACGTATCTTTGCCCGGTGGAGGGCTTGCTCCGTCCAGTTTCTGGATGGGCGCCGCGCAAAGAGGGCATGTGTCCGCGGCCTCGTCGACTTCGATCCCGCATCTGCTGCAATAGGGCATGGCTCGATTCCTTTCAATGCTCGTCCGACAGGTTCGACTCGACCTTGACCCATAGTCCGTCCTTGACGAGCCTCGTGAAAAAGGCGCGCTCCAGGTCGTTCCGCTTGATGGCGCTGCCGAAACTGATGGAAAGCACGTCGCCATGGCTGACAGTTCCCGCCACGGTCTTGAGTCCGGGGGTTGAAGGCAGGAGCAAGTCGACGCGGCGCACCCGGCCTGCGTACGATCCAGGCAGCAGCACGGGCCCGACGTTTGTCGATAGGCTCGAGTAGAGGTTCTCGCCGTACGTCCTGTACAAGGTCCTCATGATGACATCCTTGAATGGCAGGGGGATGATCCTGATGAACGGATGCCTGGTCGTCATCACGTTCCGCGTGATGGTCCGCCTGAGTTCCTTTGGATCGAAGGCAAGGCCGAGTATCGCCTTGACCCGCGTCAGAATTTCGCGGAAATCATAGTGGCCAAGCCGGGGATCGATGTCGGGCATTGCAGGAAGGCTGAAATTCCTCAGCGTAGTCGCAGGAAAGAAACGGCGCAGGTTCGCCGGAACCTGGAGCCTGATGATGGTATGCCTCGGTGCCGTACCCTGATCCCGCTCGGCGTCCTGGACATCCTGCAGCGCGGCGAGGTAGACGGCCGCAAGGTATATCGTCAGCGTCGATCCGTACTCCTTTGCCTTGGCGAGCGTAGCCTGGAGCGAGGTTTCGCCGATCGTGACGCGCATCGTGTGCACGGGCAGGGGAAGGCCGGGAAGGTGCCATGCGGGCTGGCTTCGGATGGGCTTTGGCGTGCCCGGCGAGGTGTAGCGGGAAAAGGCATCATCCCATTCTTCCGGCGACGGTTCGCCCCGGGGATCGAATACCGTGCCGTCGTATGGCGTTTCGGTGCCTTGCAGCCGGTAATACTCGGCGAGGAGCGAGCGGAAGAATATCAAGGCGCCGTAGCCGTCGGTCAGGATGTGGCACATCTCCAGGGCGATCGTGTCGCCGTCGGAGCGGACGCGGTAAAGAAAACCTCCACGCTGTTTCGTCGGTACCTGCTGCATCGGGAACCGCGAATCCTGGACTACCGGGTTGGCCAGCCTGTTGCGCTCGAAGAAATACCAGAAGAAGCCCCTGCGCAACTCGAAGTGGAAATACGGGAAGCGGGGACGCACGGCGTCGAGGGCAGCCTGGAGGAGCCCCGCGTCGACCGGTGCGTCGAGCGTCGCCTGGATGCGGTAGTAGGCGCTTATCCTGTCCGAAAGCAGCGGGGGATATATCAAGGCCGCGTGGTCGAGGGCGTACCAGGGATGCTTCTTCATCTGGTTCAATTGTACAGGAAAACTTGGCCGTGGGCACGCCCCCTTGGCGGATGGCTATGCAAAGTAGTGTCTGGCCGTCAGAATGTACGCTGATGATAGACCTTCACACCCATTCAACCGCCAGCGACGGTGCGTTGACGCCCGACGCCTTGGTCCGGAAAGCTTCCGAGGAGGGATTGTCGGCGATAGCCCTTACTGACCACGATTCACTCGATGGCCTCCCGGAGGCCGCGGCGGCCGCGTGCCGCCTGGGCATGCGTTTCGTGCCCGGCATCGAGATAGAGATTGCCTTTGAACCGGGTGAGTTCCATTTGCTCGGGCTGGACTTCGAGGATGCAGGCGACGCGTTGAGGGAAGCCGCGAAGAGCTTGGCCCGATCCCGGGAGGACAGGAACCGGGCCGTCGTCGAGCTGCTCAGGGCAGACGGCGTCGACATAGACTACGAGGCGCTCAGGGAGCAGGCCGGTACCGGAATGCTTGGCAGGCCCCATATCGCGCAGTTCCTGGTTGAGAAGCGGGTCGTCAAGAACAAGCAGGCAGCCTTCGACCGCTACCTGGCCAAGGGAAGGCCGTATTATCTCCGGAAGGCTTGCCTCGAGCTGGGCGAGGCCGTGCGCATAGTCCATGAATCGGGCGGCCTGGCCTTCGTAGCCCATCCAATGTCGCTGTTCGCGAGCTGGACGAGGTTCCGTTCGCTGTTCGTAGAGTGGAAAGAGCTGGGAGTCGACGGCCTCGAAGCCTGGCATCCGACGGCCAGGATGGCTGACTGCAGGCGCCTCGAGGCCCTGGCCCACCAAGCAGGCTTCCGCGTCAGCGCCGGCAGCGACTACCATGGCGCGGTGCGCCCCGACCGTCGCCTCGGCCATACCGCCGGCGACCGTCCCATATCCGACGAATACCTGTCCTGCCTGTCCCGCTAGACTATCCTCGGCGGCAGCCGGAGCAGCCGAGCACGTGTACGTGGCGGTGGCCGGGCTTTTCGAAGTAGCGCGCGATGAGGTAGCCGCCCCGGGGGACGACTTTCTCGCAGACGGGGCATACGCGGCGGTATTCGGTGTTTTCGGGCCAGCAATACGGGCAACCGTAGATCTGCATGACCTTGTCGGAGCTGGTACCCTTCCAGACCTTCGACTTGACGAGCGCTCCGGGTTGCAATTTCTCGCCGCAGACCGGGCACGAGCGGACGCCGACGCCTTTTTCCCGTACTTCGCCCTGGCCGTCGGCCACGAATCGCGGGTTGGCCCTCTCCTTGCGCGACGCGAACGGCCTCCATGCGAAGGTCCAGAACAGCCAGAGGAGCACGGTTCCTATAGATGCGAGCACGGCCGCGAATACCAAGTCGTTCATCGACAGAGTATAGCATGGCGTTGACGACGATCTGTAGTCCGGCGATACTGCAGGGATGGCAACGCTGTACATGGTCGCGACTCCCATCGGCAACCTCGAGGACATCACCTTCCGCGCCGTCCGCGTGCTCGGGGAGGTCGATACGATCGCCTGCGAGGATACGAGGCACACGCTCAAATTGCTCAATCACCTTGCCATAAAGAAGCCGCTCGTCGCGTGCTATGCGTATGAAGAAGAAAAAGGTTCGGCGCGGATCCTGGGGCTGCTCGAGCAGGGCAGAAACGTAGCCTACTGTTCCGACGCCGGTACTCCGTGCCTCTCCGACCCCGGCATCCTGGTCGCTATGCGGGCCAGGGAAGCCGGCCATGAGGTAGTACCCATTCCCGGGCCGAGCGCCTTCGCGGCACTGATTTCAGCCGCGGGCATATTCTACAAATCCGTTACCTTCGATGGTTTCCCGTCTCCGAAACCTGGGCGCAGGCATACGCGGGTAGCGGAGCTGATGTCCAGGCAGGAGGCCTTCGTCATGTACGAATCACCTCACCGCATAGTAAGACTATTGGCCGATATTGCCGATATAGATGCTGAGAGGCGAATCTGCGTCGGCAGGGAAATGACCAAGATCCACGAGGAATTCCTTGCTGGAACGGCAACCGAGGTCAGGGACGCGCTCGGCTCCAGACCGGTAATAAAAGGTGAAATAGCAGTACTTGTGTCCGGCGCCAAAAAAGGGTAAACTAATCCTGACGCGTTGCCGATACTGAACATGTGAAAGGCAGGGGCCACCGATGACGATTGACAGGCTGAACCCACTGGATCCAATCCAGCCAAAGAAACCCTCCGGCGTAAACCACGCCGACAGGAATTCGGGGAACGATTCCGTGAGCCTGTCCTCGGAGGCCGTCGTCAAGGCCGAGTTGTTCAAGGCTCTCGAGCTGGCCAGGGCCGCTCCGGAGATGAGGATGGACCGAATCGCCGAGCTCAAGGCCAGGATCGACGATCCCGACTACATAAACGACACCATCCTGAACGCCACCGCCGACCGTATTCTCGACCAGCTCCTGTAAACTGCTTTCTATTAATCTGGTTTCAGGGGACGGAGGCTCATACCTCCGTCCTTTTCAATATATCGGGGCGTTCGCTTCGTTGCTCCCCGCGAGGCACCCCTCGACATACGGAAAGTATGCCATCGGGGTTCCTCGTGTGTCGCGCCTCGCGCTCATCCCCGATATATTGAAAAGGCTTTGAACACATCGGGGCGTTCGCTTCGTTATATCGGGCGTACCGCAGGGGGATGCATGGCTGACTTCAGGTTTCACGTACCGGCCGATTGCTTCATCGGGCAGGATGCCCTCTACAAGCTTCCCCTGATACTCGAGGGCGGACCGGAGCGTGCGCTGCTCGTCGCCGACCCGGGGCTCGGCGCCTCGGGGCCGGCTGAGCGTCTGGTGTCGGTGCTCGAGGGACGAGGCATGCAGCTCATCACCTTCGATGAAATTGCCGACAGGCCGTCGTCGACCTCGGTGGACGAGGCGGTCGCGCTCGCCAGGGGGTCGCGCACGCCGCTGGTCATTGGCATAGGCGGAATCCGGACGATCCACGTTGCCAAGGCCGTGGCTGCCCTCGCGTCGGGGGAATCCTCGGTAGACGCCTGGATGGACGGCTCCGCGCCGCTCAGGCCGCCGTTGCCGTTGGCGCTCGTCCCGACGAGCTACCGCGATCCGTTCCTCCTGTCGGGAGGCCTGGTGCTCACCGACGCGCGTTCCGGAGGAGCCGCCTTCCTGCAGGCCCAACGCGGCGTCGAGACGGCCGTGATCCTCGACTCCAACGCATTCGGCGGCTTGTCCGCCAAGGCCGAGGCGGCAGCGCTTCTCGACGGCGCGATGGCCGCGATAGAAGGCTACGCATCGTCCAGGGAAGGTTTTCTCTCGGACATGGCTCTTCGCGAGGCTGTCGGCCTCTATGTCAGGGCCCTAGACGTGACGCTGCAACGGCCTGAGGACCCCCAGGCCAGGGCGGATGCCGCCCGGGCCTGCTTCCTGACCGGGCTGGGCCTCGCGTCCTCGTCGCCCGGGCTCGGGACGGCCATCTCGTACGCCATCAACGCGCGCTGGGGCGTTCCCAAGGCCAACCTGGCCGCCGTTATGCTGCCCTACCTCCTGGAGTCGCTTTCCCGATCGCGACCCGAGAAGATTGCAGCGCTTGCGCCGCTGTTCTGCGAGGTAGACCCTGATGAAGGCGCTTCGGGAGCGGCCGCAAGGGCGGTCGAGTCGATACGCACGCGGCTCGGACTGCTCAAGATCCCGAGCAGGCTCAAGGATTTCGACCTGGCTCTGGAACGGCTCGTCGAGACGGCCGAATCCGCCCGTCGCTTCGACTTCATGAATTTCCTCCCCCGCACCATGACCGTCGACGATGTCTTCGACTTCATAAAAACCGTCTACTGAGCCGATGATCGCGGTACGGAAGTTGATGGCGCTCGGCCCGGTGCACAGGGCGCGGAAGGCGGCCCAGGTGCTGGGCCATGTCGAGGCCGACTACAGGCTTGGCGCGACCGGCGCAGGCGCATGGGTCGCCGAGCTGGGCGCGGCCTTCTCCGCGGACGAGTCTCTGTCCCCGGCCTTGCGCGCCCTCGCTGCCGAGGCTTCGGGTGAGACCGGCAGGACGGCCCTGTCGTCGCCGGAGGCTGGCGCCAGGCTCGTCAACGCCATGGCGCGCGGACTCGAGGCGTACGCCGGCCTGTCGCCCGCGGACTGGGATTTCCGCGAACCTCTTGGCCTGTCGCTGTCCCCCGGCGTCCGCAGGGTCTTTCCCGGCGTCCGCGCCTATCTCGAGGACCTCCGGTCGCCGTTCAACGTCGGTTCGATCTCGCGCTGGAACTGCGCGGCGAATCGATCGACGCCTTCGAGTTTCCCGAGCGCGGCATCGTCGTCGTGGGTTCCGAGGAGCTGGGCGTCTCTCCCGAAGCCATGGCGCTCTGTTCCCGTACCGTCAGCATCCCGATGCTCGGCGCGAAGGGCAGCCTCAACGCGGGCGTCGCCTTCGGCGTGCTGATGGACGCCTGGCGGCGTTCGCTTTCGGTTCGGGGCATCATGCCGGTACGGTGCCAGCAATCAATTTGACAAGAGCCCGGATCGCCCGTACACTGTCAGGAATAAGATAACCTCTTCCAACGGGAGGGCCTCATGGCCAAAGTAATTCTCAAGGACGTCACCAAGATATACGATGGTGACGTCAAGGCAGTGGACTCGGTCAACATCGTCGTCGAGGACAAGGAATTCGTCGTTTTCGTCGGGCCGTCAGGCTGTGGAAAGTCGACGACGCTCCGGATGGTCGCCGGACTCGAGGAAATCTCGGGCGGCGAGATAAGCATCGACGGCCAGATCGTCAACGACGTGCCGCCCAAGGACAGGAACATCGCGATGGTGTTCCAGAACTACGCTCTCTACCCGCACATGAGCGTCTACGACAACATGGCTTTCGGTCTCAAGATCCGCAAGCTTCCGAAGGCCGAGATCGACCAGCGCGTCCGCGAGGCCGCCAAGATCCTGGACATCGAGAAGTACCTTGACCGCAAGCCTAAGCAGCTGTCGGGCGGCCAGCGCCAGCGCGTAGCCGTGGGCAGGGCTATCGTCCGCAACCCCAAGGTGTTCCTGTTCGACGAGCCGCTGTCAAACCTGGACGCCAAGCTCCGCGTCCAGATGCGCGCCGAGATCATCGACCTGCACCAGCGGCTCCAGGCCACGATGATCTACGTCACCCATGACCAGGTCGAGGCGATGACGATGGGCGACAAGATAGTCGTCATGAAGGATGGCCTGGTCCAGCAGATCGGTTCGCCCCTGTACCTCTACAACCATCCTATCAACAAGTTCGTGGCAGGCTTCATAGGCTCGCCGCCGATGAACTTCATTCCGGTCAAGGTCCTCGAGGAAGGCGGAAAGATAGTCCTCGACGAGGGGACCGCCAAAATGTCGCCAGATCCGGCGCATGTCGCGGCTCTCAAGCCCTACGTCGGCAGGGAAATCGTACTTGGCCTGAGACCGGAGGACTTGCCGTACGACGAGACGGCCAAGGGCTTCAAGACGACGATCATCGTTGTGGAACCGCTCGGAGCGGAGATCCACCTGTGGGCAAAGACTTCGTCAAGCCAGATCGTTTCCAGGGTAGCGCCCCATCACACCATCAAGCTCGGCGATGTGGTCTGCTTCGCGCCGGTGATGGCCAAGGCAAGGTACTTCGACAATGACAACGAGCGGTCGATACTGCCGGTGGCGATAGTCGAATCAGAATCGACCAACTGATCCTGGAAGACGTGGCGCGACGCCCGTAACCTGTCTTCAATCGGGGCATCCGTGCGGAATACCGCGCCGGATGCCCCGTTCTTGTAAGGCGACCGCCAATTCCCTATAGTAGGTACCATGATCGAAGCGCTTGAGGTGCCAGTGCTGACCCTCGTGGACAGGATAGACGCCATAGAACGGGAAACAGAATCGATGTACCTCCGGCTCGGGCGGGTTTTCCAGTCCGTGAAGGGCGCGGTCGATGCCAGCTCCCGCGAAGCTGAAACGGCGATACGAGCCGTTCTCCACGAACATCACAGCGGCAGCTCCGTCGAAGCGGCGCAACGCCGTTCTGTGGAGTTCATCGAGGATGCGACGAGGTTCTTCGAGAAGGCGTCCAGGACCGAGCAGGAGTTCATGCACGGCATCGAGTCGGGGATCGAGAGTCTTTCCATGCTCGACGGCATCATCGACCGCATCCGGGACGATTCGGAGGAGATGGAAATCGTCTCGCTCAACGCGATGACCGTCGCGCTCAAGTCCGGAGCCGCCGGCCGCGCTTTTTCCGTCATCACCGACGAGCTCAAGCAGCTTTCGGGTCGTACCATCAGGCACGCCGACGACCTCTCGCGCGCCGGCCAGGTCCTCCTCGAGCGGCTTGGTACCCTCAGGGGAGCGCTCGAAGCCCTTTCCGCCACCCAGTCGTCGTTTTTCGATTCCGCGAAGACTGCCCTTGAAAGCGGCTTCGCGGCCCTGGACAGGCAGGTCGACGAGACCGCCTGCGCCATCAGGGGCCTGGGCGACGGCGCATCGAGCGTGCGGGAACCGATAGCGACCATCATGCAGGAGGTCCAGCTTCAGGACATCATCCGCCAGTCGCTCGACCATGTCCGGCTTTCGCTGCAGGCGGCCGAACCCGAAGGCGTTGCCTCGTCGGCCGAAGCGGTGGATCCGGCCGAAGAAGCGGCCTTCCTCGGCGAGATAACCAAGCTGTCGGCGTCGCTGCTCGATGACGTGGCCGGTCAGGTCCATTCCAGCCTCGAGCGGTTCAGGTCCGGCATGGAAGGCGTCAGCGCGGTGATGACATCCGTCGAGGCAGGCCGGAAGGCCATCGTCGACGGCCGCCTGGTCGCGGGGCCGACGGAGGATTATGAAGCCAAGGCCCGGGCATTCATCGTCGCCAAGGAATCCGCGGCCATCGACGCCACGGCCATATCCGAGGATGTCCGCGGACTCGAGTCGCGTTTCAGGGAAATGCAGTCGATTCTCGCGCGGTTCAAGAGCATCGTGACGGCCTCCAGGATAGAAACGGCCAGGAACAAGGCGCTTGCGGTAGTCTCTACGACGGTAATAGGAATGATGGAGCTTACCGAACGTCTCACCGAGGACGTCGCCGCCGCCGGTGGCGTTACGAGGTCGTTCGGCAAGACACTGTCCACCGGCATGTCCGACTACCTGTCGGGAGCCGAGGAGAGCCTGGAGACTTTGCGGACCGAGACCGCCAAGCTTCAGTCCGAATTCGTCCGCATCGAAGAATCCCGCCGCCGGATGTGGAAGGCGGAATCCGATTTCCGGCCGTTTTCCGGCCGTTTCGCCGCGTCGTTCAGTGAAGCCATGGACTCGGTCGCCAGCGTGGAATCGCTCGCGCAGGAGCTCGAGTCGATGAGGGATGCCCTCGTCTCATGCACCGGCGCCTCGGCGCAACGGGAACATCAAGCTTCCACCATCCACAGCGAGAGGCTCAGGGCGATCGTCGACCGTTTCACCATCTTCGCGCACAAGCAGACGGCCGCGCGAATAACCAACTTCGACTCCAGCGGCGATGCTGTCGGGGATGCTTCCAGCGCCGAATCAGGCGATGTCACGCTGTTTTAGCGCGGTGTGGAGCGGCGTTTGTTCACCCACAAGCTGAGCCAGTTCGAGCAGGACATCATAACGATACACCCGGGCGAGTACCACGTCTCTGGCAACGACATAATCATCGCCACTGTCCTGGGCTCGTGCGTATCGGTGTCGTTCTGGGACCGGCGACTGATGCAAGGCGGCATCAACCATTTCATGCTGCCCGGCGATCTGGACGACAAGGACGTGGTACGCAGCCGCAACGCCAAATACGGCATGTTCGCCATAGAGCTGCTGTACAACGAGCTTATGAAGTTGGGGTCGCGCAAGGCGGACATAGTCGCCAAGGTCTTCGGCGGCGCGTCAGTACTCAAGCTCACGGGCGGCCCGACCGCGATTCCGAAAGGCAATGTGGATTTCGCGATAGCCTACCTGCAAAAGGAAGGCATACCCGTAGCTGCCAACGATACCGGCGGCATCCTGCCCCGCAAGATATTCTTTTTCACGAGGACGGGCAAGATACTCCTCAAGCGGATACTCGGTACGATGGTCAGCACCGTCGAGCGGGAGGAGCAGGCCTACCTGGACAGGATCAAGCGAAACGAAGGCGGAGCCGTGACGCTGTTCGACCGGTAGCCTTGTCTCATGAGGGTTTTTCAAAATGCAGATGCATTTTGAAAAAGCTTTCTTGATCTGCTCATGACTCGCAGGTGTCTGTCTTGCTGCCTGGTTCGCCCAGGCAGTCGACGACGAAATCGCCCTGCGGTACGTAGACGCGCGAACCGGGTGGGAGCGACGAGGTCAGCCAGACGTTGCCGCCGACGATGCTTCCCGCTCCTATGACGGTTTCGCCGCCGAGTATCGTCGCGCCCGAGTATATCGTCACGTCGTCCCCAAGCGTCGGGTGGCGCTTCGTGTCGCCTTCGCTTTTGTGCACCGACAGCGCTCCGAGCGTCACTCCCTGATATATCTTGACGTTGCGCCCTATGACCGCGGTCTCGCCGATGACGACGCCGGTGCCGTGGTCTATGAAGAAGCGCTCGCCAATGCTCGCACCGGGGTGGATGTCGATGCCCGTTTTCGAGTGGACGTACTCGCTCATCATCCTGGGTATGAGCGGCACTCCCCGTGCCCATAGCCAGTGGGCAAATCGGTGCACAGTCAGCGCTTCGAGTCCCGGGTAGGCAAGTATGACTTCTTCGGTCGACTTGGCAGCGGGATCGCCGTCGAAAGCCGCCTTGACGTCTTCCATCAGCATCGACCGTATCGAAGGCAGCACCTCGAAGAAATCCTGCACCATCTCCCTGGCCTCAAGGTGGCAGGCGGCGGGGCAACCCGAACGCCCGGCGACGCGGTAGCCGTACTCGAGGCTCTTGGCCGTCTCGTTGAGGAGCGCCCGGGCCATCCGGTGTACCAGTTCCCCGATGACGAAGGCGGCGTTGGTGTCGTCGATACCGTCCTCCTGGCGATAGCCGGGGAAGGCTATCGTTTCCAGGTCGGCGACCATCGCGTGGACTGCTTCCTTGGACGGCAGGTTCTGCCCGGTCCTGTGGTTGATGCCCCCGGTCTTTTCGTACGAATCCAGGAGTGCCTCTATCGAACGCGTGAACGCTTCCATCCAAAGAGCTTACCGACAATTGCCACCAGTCGTGAAGTGCCCCGGGCAAAGAATCGCTCGATATCCGCAGCCGATAGCATGGCTGACCGCTGCCCGAGCCCGATGAGCGCGTCGACATGCTCGAAGCCGAAGGTCGCGCTGTTGTCGAACGACGTGACGGTCAGGCTGGCCATCGCATCGATGTGCTGGTGGGCACGCCTGGTCGCCGCGTTGAGGCAACGCATGACGACTGCCATGCCGTTCAGCATGGAAGAGGCGTCGATCTCCTCAAGCGGCGAAACGTTCGACGCGAGGATGCGGCGGAAGCCCCTGGCTTTGGCCGCGTCGCAAGGCATGTTGTCGAGTATGCCGCCGTCCACCAGCAGCATGTCGTCTTTCCTGACCGGAGCGAAGACGCCGGGGTACGACATCGAGATCCGCAACGCATCGGCCAGTGGCCCGGAGTCGAGAACGACGGTACGGCCGCTGACGAGGTCGGTGGCCGTGCAGGCGAACGGCACGGGCATGTCTTCGATGCGGGTGTCGCCGAAAAGCCGCCTGAACTCGGCGAGCACCCTGGACCCTGAATCGAGGCCCGGGCCGCGCAGCATCGCCCGCAGCGCGGCGCCGGCCTGCACGAGCCTGGACAGCGCGAAGTCGGGCAGCCTGAAGGCCGGATTTTCCATGAAGTCGCCGAACCTGAAACTGCGGGCGTAGTCCTCCATGCGGGCAGCGTCCCATCCCATCGAGTACATCGCGCCGATGATGGCGCCCATCGACGCGCCGGCGACGAAGGCCGGCGACGGGAAGCCGCGCCGCTCTAGTTCCTTGATGACCCCGATGTGCGCGAGTCCCCTGGCGCCGCCTCCCGAAAGGACTAGGGCCCACTTCATGCCGGCCTACGCTTTCGCGCCGGCGATGTCGCCGGGTTCGCCCCTGCTTACCTTGCCCATCATCACGAACGCGACGAGCTCGCAGATGGCCGCGAAGACGAATATGCCCGGGTAGCCGACCAGGTCGATTATGGCACCGGTAACAGGAGGTGCCGATATGGCCGCGGTCTGGCTGAAGGTGTAGTATAGCCCCGTGTAGACGCCGATAGTCCCGAAGGTAGCCATCTGCCACAGCATCGGGAAGGAGTTGGTAATGATGGTGATCCAGAACAGGCCGTAGGCGAACATCGTGGCGAGGAGGAGGTTGAACCTTAGGCCGGTTCCGAGCGAGGCGGCCATCGTGCTCGAGATGGCGGCCGCTATGCAAAGCAGGACTGCCAGGACCAGCAGCGATCCACGAATGGCCTTCCTCCTGCCTATCCGGTGGGCGATGTATCCCGAGGGTATGGCGAAGAGGAGTTGGGCTATGGCGACAGCCGAGGCGGGCAGGGCGGCCTTGCCGTTTGACGTGACACCGAAGACTTCCTTGCACAGCTTGCCTATGAAGGGAAGGATGCCCTGGTAGCTGAGAAACCAGAAGAACAGCGCAAGCAGGATCCACAGGGCGCTCTTGTCTTTCTCGCCCGCTACGGCCTTCAGGGACTGCAACAACGGCACTTTCTCTTCCTTTTCGTGGTCCTCGTGCTTGCGCTCGCGGACGAAGGCGAACACCAGGATCGTCGCTATCACGACGAAGACGCCCGCGATCGGGAAGGGAATGCTGTCCTTTGTCCTGCCCAGGACAGGCAGCACGATGTCGAGGTCCATCAGGCGCGCCAGGCCAACCGTGGCTATGATCGCGCCAAGGGCGCCCATAGTGTTGATTATGCCGTTGGCCTCCGAGCGGAATTCGCCGGGGATGGTGTCGGGCATAAGCGCGACTACCGGCCCCCGGGACGCCTGCTTGGCGATGTTGAGGCCGAAGATGACGAGGATGAGTGCTCCGAAGGATCTTGCCGCGGCGTACGGGATGAACGAGAAGAAGAGCGCCGACAGGGGCAACAGCGTGACGATGAAGGGCATCCGCCTGCCTATCCTCGTCCTGGTGTTGTCTGACCACAGCGATACGAAGGGGATGAGGAATACGGCAAGCATGTTGTCCAGTGTCATGATGGCGCCGATCCAGGCGTTCTTCTGGATGTATTTCCCGAGGAAAATGGGGACGTAGGTATCGTAGAGGATATCCATCAGTCCCATCGTGAAAAACCCGAAGCCGATCAGGAAGGTCAGGCCGACATAGCGGCCGAAGCCCTCTTTCTTTTCAGTCATGGCAGAACCTCTCCGGCCCCGTCGGGCCTGATGTGAATGATAGTCGTGGCGCCGGCGCCGAAGCGCGCGTCCATGAAATCGGAGTATCCTTCGATGCGGTCCATCCTGACATAGGTCTGTATCGTCCCGGCAAAACCGCCGCCGTGAACCCTCGTCACGCCGTCCTTGCCGAGGTAGGCCCTGGTCAGTTCCAGAGCGACCGCGAGCGGTTGCTCCCTGACAGCTCCCGGCAGCGTGACGTTCTGCACTAGCCTCCATGACGAGTCTCCGGAGCGGCGGACGAGCTTCAGGTAGCGCTTGAGCTTGCCCTTCTCGAGCGCCTTTGGCATCGCCTCGGCTCGCGCGTTCTCCTCGATGAAATGAAGCGCCCGGAGCAATGCGCGGTCGCCCGCGGCTTCGCGGATCTCGGCGGATTTTGCCAGGAACTTGTCGACCGGGAGCCTACGGAGGCTCGGCAGGCCGAACAGCTCAGCGACCGAGCGCATCTCGGCGGGAATCGCGGCGTAGTCGTCAGTCAGGTCGGCGTGACTGCATCCGGTGTTTACCACCGCCAGCACGTAGCCGGCCTTTTCGAAGTCGAACGACACCCGGGACCAGCGCGGCTTGTCCGGCCGTCCGAAGTCGATTGCCGAAATACCGCCGAGGGCGCAGGCCATCTGGTCCATCAGGCCGCATGGCTTGCCGAAATGGAGGTTTTCAGCTTCCTTGCCCGCCATCGCGAGCTCCACGGGGTGTATCCTGTTCTTGTTGTACAGCGCGTTCTGGATCTGCCCGAAGAGCAGTTCGATGGCCGCCGAGCTGGACAGCCCGGATCCGACGGGTATCGCCGAGCTCATGTTGCCCGAGAACCCGCCTACCGTGCCGCCTCGCCTCGCTATCGCCGCTGCTACGCCGCGCAGCAGGGCTTCGGGTTTGCCGCGTTCAGCCGGCCTGGGTTCCAGGTCGACAAGATCGACGCGTATCGGCTCGGGCCAACCCTCCGAGCCAAGCTCGACGGTCATGTCGGCGCGGGGGGCAACGCATGCCAGCGCGTCCAGGTGGACGGCAGCGCACAGCACCCTGCCGTCGTTGTGGTCGGTGTGGTTGCCGCCTAGCTCGGTCCTGCCAGGGCTAGAAACGACGGCGGCCTCCGGGACGTCGCGGTCGGCAAGGGTCGACTCGACGAGGGCCTGCCAGCGGATGGCCTGGGCCGCCACGGCTGCCTCGCCGTACCACCGGGCCAGGAGCTTGCGGCCGTCGCGCGAGCGGGGAAACTTCATGAGCATTTCGGGATGGTGCATCGTTCCTCCGGGAGCCGCGCGCCGGACAGGCCGCTGCGGTGCGCCTTTACGGGCGATTGCCCAACGATAGCACGCTTTTGCATGTTGTAGAAGAGAATAGGGAGCCGCGCTCTGGCGACGGCTCCCGAGTTTTTGCAGGGAAGGTTTACTCAGGCGGACATCTCGTAGATGTAGCCGGTGCGCATGCAGGTATCGAACAGTTCGCGGGTCATGAATTCCTCGCTTACGTCGTCCCAGTCGTCCCTGTGCCTGACTATGCGCACGACGTACCCGTCCTCGATCTCTCCCACCAGTTCGAGCACCGAGGGCGTGCGTTCGGTGCTTTGTATCGCGAAGGTCTTCATCATCATCCTCCGAATCGCCGCGGGCGGCTTGTTCGCCGCGAGCGGTCTGTATAGAATTTCGGCGTTTGGAGGCAAGTATTTAGTCTTTCATTTGTCGGGGCCGGTATGGACGAGGATGGTCGTAGCGCTGTATAATCCACCATCCCGCGGAACCGGCTACCCATCGAGGGTTTTCAGCGACATCGTCGTAGCGATTTCCTCGAGATCAATTTTCCCTTTTTTTAAGGATACCGATGTCTTCTCCTACTTTTGCCGATTTTGGCTTCTCGGAGCCCGTGCTCGCAGCGCTCGCCCGCAAGGGATTCGAAGAGCCCACTCCCATCCAGGTACTCGCCATTCCCCGTCTCCTCGCCGACGGCAAGCACCTCCTGGCCAGGGCCAGGACGGGCACCGGCAAGACGGCCGCCTTCGGCCTGCCCCTGGTCGAGAAGCTGTCCGTGCCTGGCCCGAAAGTCCGCGCGCTGATACTCGTGCCGACAAGGGAGCTTGCCGTCCAGGTTTCCGGCGAGATCGCCAGCTTCGTGCCGGGCGCGAATCCCAGGATAGCGACGGTCTACGGCGGCGCCTCGATGAGCGAACAGCTAAGGCGCCTGTCGCGCGGCGTCGACATAGTCGTCGGAACGCCCGGTCGCGTCATAGACCACATCGACCGGAAGACCCTCGACCTGTCGGCGCTCGAGTGGCTCGTGCTCGACGAGGGCGACGAGATGCTCGACATGGGCTTCATCGAGGATATCGAGAAGGTGATGGAAGCGGCCAACCCGCAGCGCCGTGTCGTCCTATTCTCCGCGACGATGCCTGCGCCCATCATGCACATAGCCAGGAAGCACCTCGGCGTCTTCGAGGTAGTCGAGGACATGACCAACCCGGTGCAGGCCGGGCTTACCGATCAGATATGGCTCGAGGTTCGCGAGCGCGACAAGCTCGAGGCGCTGTGCCGCATAGTCGACGCCGAGGACGAGTTCTACGGGCTCGTCTTCTGCCACACCAAGATCGAAACCGACGCCGTCGCCAGGGCCCTCTCCGAGCGCGGCTACGCGGCCGAGGCGCTGCACGGCGACGTGTCGCAGGACATGCGCGAGCGCACTCTCGCCCGCTTCCGCGACAAGAAGACACTCGTCCTGGTCGCCACCGACGTGGCCGCACGCGGCATCGACGTGGAGCGCTTGACCCACGTCGTCAACTTCAACCTGCCGTTCGACCCTGAATCGTATACGCACCGCATCGGCCGCACGGGCCGCGCCGGCAACAAGGGCACTGCGATCACCTTCGTGACGCCCGAGGAATACCGCCGGCTGTTCGCGCTGCGCCGCGCCTCCGGCGACGGGCTCCACAAGGGAGCCGTTCCGACGGTTACCGACGTCATCGAGGCCAAGCGTTCGCGCATTAAGGCCAAGACGACCGGCGCAGCCCGCGACATACTGGGCGTCACGTTCCAGTCCGACGACGAGGAATCCGACGAGGTGGCCGCAATCGACGTCGCGGCCGGCGCCGAGGGCGTGCTCGCGGCAGAGGCCGGCCCGAAGAAACCGGATCCGCAGGTCGCGGCCTTCTACCTGCTCGCCGACGAGCTGCTCGCGGTGCTTGATCCACGGGACGCGCTCGCCTCGCTGGCGGCCGCCGCGTATTCGAGCGACCTCGACCCCAGGCGCTACGGCGAGGTGCGGGACGTTTCAGTCGACTCCGCCGCTACCGCGAGGCTGTACGTAGGGCTGGGCAAACAGGATGGAGCATGGCCGAAGGACGTCGTCGCGGTGGTCAAGCGCCTGACCGGCTTGCCTGACCGCCTCATCGACGATATCGAGGTCCTGGAGCGCTTCTCGTTCGTCAGCGTACCGTTCGAGGCGGCCGAGAAGGCCATAGCCGAAGCCCGCAAGCAGAGGGGCATTCCGCCGGTGCGCATTGCGACGCCGAAGAGCGGCCCGGGCGGCCCGAAACGCTCGTATGGAATCAAGGGCGGCTATGACAAGCCGAGGCCCTACCGGCCCCGCGGAGTAGGCCTGGGCGACGGGTCCGGCGGCAAGCCGTTCCGAAAGCCTCGGCCGGCGAACTGAAGCAGCGGCCGGCGGTGACTCAGGACAGGGCTAGCTCCTTGTCCATCGTCGACTGCAGGGTCCTGCGGATGAATGACCTGAGCTTGGCGCGTTTTTCGTCGTTGACGCTCGCCGGCTCGAACATGAGAACCGCTGTCATGCCCGTCCCTGCGGAATCGTGGCTGCCTATCACGACGCCGTTTACGATCACTCGGACGCCCTTGAGCGTCAGTTGCAGGTCCTTGAGCCTCGTACCCGTTTTTGGTGTCGTTCCCTTGGAGAATACCGCCGACATGCCTACGGAGCTCAGGTCCTTGATCCAGCCGCGGAGCAATCCGGCTTCCGTTGAGCAATTGAACTCGGTGGCGTCGGGGGGGCACATGGCCCGCACGTAGCGCCTGCGTCCGCGGGCTTCGTTGGCTTCGAGCATGCGCAGGAGTATCTCCGTCGTCCTGGCAGCGCCTATCTTGACCACGATGAAGCCGCATTCTATTCCAAGGTCCATGAGGTAGTACGAGCGCTTGGCTTCGTCGTCGAGCATCGTGATTACGCCGAAGGCGGCCCCCTTGGCCGCCTCGTCGTCGCGTATCGACTTGATCCACCGACGCCAGACGGTTTCGTCATCCCCTTCGTCAAGGTTGACGAAGGTAAGGCACTCGGGCTCCTTGCGCAGGAACCGGGCAAGTTTGGCATGGTCTCGTGTCGAGTATACCTCGAATTCCGCATCCGCCAGGGCTGCCGCCACCTCGCCTATGACCGCTGGAGGATTGAGGAAGAACACTTTCTTCCCGAAAGCCTGCTTCCTGTCGGTCGAGGCCTTCTCGTCATCCGTCGTCGATTCATTTGCCATGACTCATAGAGTACCGTTGTCGCGTTTGCGGTGCAAGCCGGGTCATCCGATTTGCCTGTATTTGTCGGTACCGCGCGCCAGCTTGACGTATTCGCTGGCGTTGGCGAGGTTGTGCGCGTACTCCTCGTCGCTGACCTGTCGGACCAGGCGGGCCGGGCTCCCC